>JALUYN010000408.1 GCA_027012915.1 Cellvibrionaceae bacterium | reverse complement strand
CACAGAACAAAAAAGAAAACACCACTAGAGCCTAGGCTCTAGTGGTTGTAGTATCTAACTGAGCCAGTTAAGAACCCATCTAAGTGTTGTAGATAGTTTTTCACTAGGCATAGCGCGTAACTCATCTAGTGTGCGGAACTTTAGATCTTTATGCTTGTGAGGCTCGGCATTACGGATCTTACCAGTATATTTAGTAACAACACCGTGGTACTCGGTTATCTTAACTGTTGTGCCGTTGCGGGTGTACGCATTATTAGCGTGACCAACCATATCGACCTCTTCAACTTTGATACCCAATTCTTCACCAGACTCTTTTAGAAAAGTACCTTCCACAGTATCACCTGGGTCTACCTTACCAACGGGGTTAGTTATTTTCTCGATTTTGTTGTGATACATAGTTAATATATCACCAGCTTTAGTGCGAATGATAACACTGACCACTTGTTGTTTAGGTAACATATCACCGGCGTTCCATTTATCCAAAACATCTTTCTTAGACATATATAATCTCCTTGTAATAGTTCATATTAAGCATATAGCAGTATAGCGAGACGATGTTAGTATAATGCACTGTGCGTAGAACAGAAAAAAAAAATAACACACACTGAGGGTTGCTCCTCAGTGTGTGTTACGCGTAGGTTCCGCCTACGCACGGATAGCAGCTCTGTGATGTAGGGCTATCCGGATAGTCAGTGGTGGGTACCCGTATAGCCAGGCCCAACGCGAGCAGGATATCCGGTACGCTGTACTGTCCGTTAGCATCCGGATAGACGAGCGGAACTCTTCGTCCCCTGGCAGACCGCACGCACGCACTGCATACGCATCAGCACGTATTTCCTGTACCACACGCAGCGCCGGATACAGCACGTACGCTAGCGCGGTAACCACTAACATGGTGCCGTCCCAGAAGAACAACGCGCACACTGGAGCCGCGAATGCCACGGCGTTCCAGACACTCAACACCACGTCGTCTCTATGCGCTACGTGGCCATGCTCGTGCATGACCACAAACAGCCATGCCCTTTCGGACATGAATGTCGGTCGTGGCGGGGTGATGACCGCTCCGTTAAACGCCATCCCGTAGTACTGTAGTCCGTTACGGACTTGCTCCCTTAGCTGGTATTCGGTGCGATCCCCAAGCCAAATCATGAACGCCCATCCAGCGACAGTTAGTAATACAAACGTAATCATTTCAAACATAGCAATCTCCTTCTTTTGCTGTATTGGACTACAGCGTGTATCTGGGTTTAGCTTTTGAGTACTTTTTGTACCCCAGTATACATAACTAGTATATATGGTTATATTTAATCGATATGTCATTTAGCCGCACACTAACACCATCACCGCGACACGCGGTGATGGTGTTACATAACTTACACGCTTCCTGATAGATAACTCGCTAACCGTCTCTTATCACTATGATAGGCTACCTTCAACCATACCTCTTCCAAGTACTGCTGGTAGTCTTCATTAGCGCTAGAGTAGTCGTTTATGAGATCGTTCACTATACCTAACTCGTGTCCCTGTGAGATATACCCCTTACCTAGTTGCACTATTAAATTAGTGTGGATATAGGCCTTAACAGCATGCACCACAAGCTTACCGAACGCTATATACCCTCTAGGTGGTATGTTGGACAGATTCTCACTGTTCTCAACAGAGCATTTTATCGATCCACCGAATATAGTAGTTATAGGATCTTGAACTAGTATCATATTCTCGCCTATCAACTCTAGCCTACCTGTACCGATAGCAGTAGCTGGTGCAGCAGCGGCCATCACGTTACCTAACTGGTTAGCTATAGGTCCATCATGGCTACTTAAGTTAGCTGCACCACCAACATGTGGGATAGCCATGAATATGCCTATAGGGGATATAATAGACCTACCTGCAGTTAGCTGTTTAGGAACATCGATAACATACTCCAAGTTAACACCTTGTGAGTAGTT
>JALUYN010000407.1 GCA_027012915.1 Cellvibrionaceae bacterium | reverse complement strand
AGTCGATGCCAATGGCTTGCATACCTTGATTCATGCGGTCGATGTGGGGGCCAAAGCCCACCATTTTGCCATCGTAGGAGGGCACTACTTCATAGATGCCATCGCCAAAGAGAAAACCGCGATCCATGGGGGAAATGCGTGCTTCGTCCATTGGCAGGTATTCGTTGTTGAGATAGACAATGCTCATGGGTCAATCCTGTGTTCTTGGTCTGTTCTTCCTGGCCCGTTCTTCTATACCAGTATTGTGGCGCTGATTTCTGCAATGGTCGCCATTTAAACCAAATTTTGGGGGTGGCAGTAGAGCCAGTTAATCTCGTCCTAGTGGACCAGCTCACGCAGACGTGCAATCAGCTCAATGCCTTCGCTGGCCGGCAGCCCGTCTTCGGTGAGTTCATTGAGCCGGGTGACGCCGTCAACGCTGCCTCGTTGGGACAGGTATTCGAGAATAGCGAGGCTATCGATGTCGTTCAGTAAGTCTAGATTGCGCTGCCAGCTCAATAGGGCAATCAGTCCGAGAGCCCCCCAATTGGAGACATCGGCTATTACCAGTTCGGAACAGGTGGTGCTGGACGGAATAATATCCAGGCCCTTTAGAGTTTCCTGGATGTTGCCCATGCCGATCTCATTGCCGCCGTCGCCAATGGCAATGGTCGGACAGTTGGCTTGTTCCATAAAACTGTCGAAGCAGGCGGCGCGGGCGCTGATGTCTTCGCCGCGCATGTTGTAATAGTTGCCATCGGCCGCCTTGCCGGGGCGTTCGATGGAAATAATCAGTGATGGCTGCCAGCGTGACAGGGCTTCGCGGGCCTCTTCATCCTGCTCAGCGTGGGGGCCGACGATCAGAGGTTCAATGCGGTAGTCCTCGGCCAATTCATCGCACAGTGGTGGGCCGCAAACCAGTACCGGCTTGGCGCCGAGTGTTTCCAGGGCGTTATAGAGGGCAATGGCGCCTACCGGGCCATCGGTTTCAAAGGTATCGGTGACCGGAAAACCGGTGCCTATCAGCACGTAGCCTGCGGCGTCGCAGGCTGCGCTCATCAAGGCGCTGGCGCGCGCGTAGTAGCCTGGCGTGAGAGCCGGTTGTACGGTTTTCATACCTCGCAGATTGCGCTCTACCAACAGATCTTCAATGCGCTGGCTGAGTGCTTGAGAGTTGGCGTCTGCGAGAGATTTAATGGTAGTCATTGGCAGGGCTCCAGTGCGATGGACTGCAGGCGACTTTGCGCCAGATGCAGTGCGTTGTGGGCACAATCCATGGTGATGGCGGCAAAGTTCACCTTTCCTCCAGGCGTCAATTGCGCCAGTTTGGCCAGATCAAGCGACAATACCGAGCCGATTTTGGGGTAGCCGCCGATGGTTTGGCGGTCGTTCATCAGAATGATGGGTTGCCCGTCTGCAGGCACCTGAATGGCGCCCAGACAGATGCCCTCCGAGAGAATGCCCTCGATACTGGACACCAGTTTCGGACCTTCAAGCCGGTAACCCATGCGGTCGCAGCGATCGCTCACGGTATAGGTATTGTGAAAAAACAGACGCTGCTGAAAACGGCTGAAGCTGTGTTGCTGATAGCCGGGAATCACGCGCAGGGTAATCTGCTTGCCGTAGTGGGGGCGATCACTTTCTTGCAGTTGCCAGTGTTGAGCACTGCGATACTCTCCGCAGGGCAGTTTATCGCCCTGTTGTAACGCTGTGCCGCTGAGTCCGCCGATGCCTTCGCGCACCACAGTGGCACTGCTGCCAAACATGGGCTCAATCTGAAATCCGCCGGCAACCGCGAGATACGCGCGACAGCCTTCGCTGGCGTAACCCAGCTGAATGCTGTCACCGGCACTCACTGCTTGGCTGCGCCAAGTCTCGCGAGGTTCACCGTTGATGGTCAGGGGCATATCGGCGCCGGTGACGGCGATATGGGTATCCGTGTGGGCTTTGAGCTGCAGGCCCCCCACCGTAA
>JALUYN010000406.1 GCA_027012915.1 Cellvibrionaceae bacterium | reverse complement strand
ACGTTTATCCACGATATTGACCACACCACCAATGGCGCCGCTACCGAAAAACAGCGTGGAGGGACCGCGTAGAACTTCCACCTGCTCCGCCGTGGATACTTCAGAGGCAACCGAGTGATCCGGCCCAACTCGAGAGACATCACTGACATCCAGGCTGTTTTGAGTGATCAGCACGCGAGAGCCACTTAAGCCTCGAATCACAGGTGTACTGGCGACATTTCCGTGGAAACTGGTGTGTATGCCAACTTCGCCAGCCAGAGAATCACCCAAGGTAGCGGCTTGTTTGTTGCGTAGCTCTTCACCCGCCAAAACTGTGATCGGAATAGCGGATTCCAGATTGGAGGCGTGAAGCGGGAGGCCCACAACGTCCACCTGTTCGATAATACTGCGTGCCAGCACAATGCGTTGTGGCTCGCTAAGTTGGTCAGCATTGATGGGAAGATTTTTATGTACAAAACCCGGAGCAGTCACGTGCAACTGGGCTGTACTATCAAGATCCAATTGAAAGTTGCCTTGCTCGTTAGTGGTAGTTGAGACTGACTGGCCCACGACTTTGATCTCTGCGCCGGAGACGGCTTTACCGTCGACATCCAATATTTTCCCATCCAGGGCATAGACAGGCGCTGACAGCAGCGCAATAGCTGCTGACAATGACTTCAACTTCATTATTTACTCCCAAAGGTCTTAACGTGCTGGTGATCTGGACAAGCACTCGACCCGTGGAGCCTGCGTCTCTATATTGACGATGGCGTGGGCATGTTTAGCGGGGAGTGCTTAGGTAATGTTATGTTATAACATTTTGGATGTGTGTATTAAGCCTTTTGTGGGATGCGGGGTAGGAGGGGGCAGTTATTTATGCCAAAAGCATGTTACGCCTCAATGACAGGTTCTGCCCGGGGCGTATCGGGCCGATTCTGAATCGATGGCCTAGCTCGTATGTTTTCTGTACAATCCGCGTCCCTTTAGTAGTTCCCAAAAATAGCAGTTTGCAAATCAGCGGTATCCCTCCCATGTCAGAAGAATCCAAATCCCAAAAAGTCGGCTTTGTCAGTCTCGGCTGTCCAAAGGCTCTCGTGGACTCAGAGCGCATTCTTACCAAGCTGAAGCTGGAAGGTTACGATGTGGTGCCGAGCTACGACGATGCCGATGTGGTAGTGGTGAATACCTGTGGCTTTATTGACTCCGCCAAGCAGGAGTCTATGGAAGCCATCGAAGAGGCCATGCGTGAGAACGGCAAGGTGATTGTTACCGGCTGCATGGGTAAGGGCAGCGATGCCGAAGCCATTAAAGCGGCCAATCCCAATGTGTTGAGTGTCAGTGGCCCCGCGGACTACGATTCCGTGATGAATGCCGTCCACGATTACATTCCACCTCAGGATCAGAACCCGTTTCGCCATGAGCTGGTGCCACCTCAGGGCGTAAAACTGACGCCCCAGCACTACGCCTATTTGAAGATTTCCGAGGGATGTAACCACCGTTGCAGCTTTTGCATTATCCCTGCCATGCGCGGCGATTTGGTCAGCCGCCCGATCAGCGATGTGGTTTCAGAGGCGAAAAAGCTGGTGGACGGAGGAGTCCAGGAACTGCTGGTTATTTCCCAGGACACCAGTGCCTACGGTATCGATGTGAAATACAAGCTCGACTTTGTCGATGGCCAGGCTCTGGAAACCCGCATGCAGGATCTGGCGGTTGCTCTGGGAGAGTTGGGCGTTTGGGTACGCATGCACTACGTCTACCCCTATCCCCATGTGGATAAGATCATTCCGTTGATGGCCGAGGGCAAGATTTTGCCCTATCTCGATATTCCATTTCAGCACGCCAGTCCGCGCATTTTAAAACTGATGAAGCGCCCAGCGCACGCTGAAAAAGTTTTGCACCGCATCAAGGCCTGGCGTGAACTCTGCCCGGATCTGACAATCCGCTCTACCTTTATTGTGGGTTTCCCCGGCGAAACTGAAGAAGATTTTCAGATGTTGCTAGATTTTCTGGAAGAGGCGCAATTGGACCGTGTTGGTTGCTTTAAGTACTCCCCGGTTGATGGCGCAGGCGCGAATGAACTGCCCGATCATGTGCCCGAAGACGTGCAGCAGCAGCGCTGGGAGCGCTTTATGGAAACTCAGCAGCGCATCAGTGCCGCGCGCTTGCAGCGCAAAATCGGCCGTACACTGACCGTATTGATCGACGAGGTGGACGATGAGGGCGCCATTGGCCGCAGCTACGCTGATGCTCCCGAAATTGATGGTGTGGTCTATCTTAACGATGAGTTCGACGTTTCCGTCGGCGATCGTGTCGAAGTGAAAATTGAACACGCCGACGAATACGATCTCTGGGGTACCGTGATCCGAAACTAGGTTGGAATAATCGGTGATAGACAGCCACTGCCATTTTGATTTCGAGGCCTTTGACGAACAGCGCGAGTCGGTTTTGTCACAGTGTGTCGATGCAGGTGTCGATGGCTTGATTATTCCAGGCGTCGAGCCCGAGCAATGGTTTGATCTTGTGGCTCTGAGAGATAGCTACGCGAGCAACTTGTGCAGCCTCTATATTGCCGCGGGAGTGCATCCCTGGTGGGTGGAACTGCTCTCCATATCGGCTATCGAGCTGAAACAGCAGTTGCTCGATTTTATAGGTCGCCATCCTGTAGTCGCCATTGGTGAATGTGGGCTGGATGGCAAGCGGCCGCTGTCCGTCAGCGAGCAGATACCTTTTCTTGAGGTCCAGGTTGAAGTGGCAGTAGAGCATCAACTGCCTTTGATCCTGCACGGTTATGGAGCTCACAATGAGTTGCTGCAGATTCTAGGTCGATACAGGCCCGAAGCTGGTGGCGTGATTCACGGCTTTTCCGGCAGTCGGCAACTGGCCGAGCAATACTGGAAGTTGGGTTTCTATATAGGTGTTGGTGGTACCATCACCTACGAGCGAGCGCGCAAGACCCGCAACGCCATAAAGGAGCTGCCGCTCGAGGCGTTGTTGCTGGAAACCGATGCGCCGGACATGCCACTATCTGGTGAGCAAGGGCTGGACAATACCCCGCTGAACCTGCCGGCCATTGCCAGTGAACTGGCCCACATCAAAGGCGAATCGCTGGATACAGTGGTTCGACAAATCGCATTGAATACTCGACAATTGTTCCGAATATCTCCCAATTAGTTTGCTCTGCATGTTCGATTCAAAACAGTTTAAACAGCAGTTCCCGATTTTCTCTCATCCGGAAAACGAACGCCTGGTCTACTTGGACAACGCCGCCACCACGCAGCGGCCGCAGGTGGTGGTGGATGCCATTGCGGATTTCTACACTCGCTCCAATGCAAACACCCACCGCTCCAGTCATCGATTGGCACGGCAGGCCACCGAACAGGTAGAGCAGGTGCGCGCACGCCTGGGCGATTGGATCAATGCGCAGCGCAGCGAAGAAATTGTCTTTACTCGCGGTGCCACCGAAGCGCTGAATATTATCGTCAACGGTTTGGCCGAGCAGCTGCAGCCCGGCGATGAGGTGATTCTGTCAACCGCGGAGCACCACGCCAATCTGGTGCCATGGCAGATGTTGGTGGAGAAAAAACAGATTGTTTTGCGCTTTCTACCGGAGTTGGATGGCTTGCCGCAATTGCAGCAGCTCGACGCGCTGGTCAGCGATAGAACGCGAGTGGTGTCGCTTACTGCGGCTTCCAATGCTCTGGGATTCGTGACGCCCGTAAGTGAACTCAAACAACACCTGCCGCAGCAGGCATTGTTAATTCTGGATGCCTCACAGTTGTTGGCCCATCAGTCGGTAGATGTGCAAGAAATCGATTGCGATTTCCTGGTGGGATCAGCCCACAAATTTTACGGACCTACCGGTATCGGCTTTCTCTACGGCCGCTATAAGTTACTGGAAACTATGGCGCCCTGGCAGGGCGGTGGTGAAATGATTACTCGGGTCTCACTGCAACACAGTGAGTACGCGGCACCACCGCACCGTTTTGAGCCAGGCACTTCCTCTCTGGCAGCCATTGTCGGGCTGGGTGCTGCCTTGCGGTTTATAGAGGGCTTGGATCGTGCGGCCATGGCCACCTACGAGAGTCACCTTAACCGCTATTTACATACGGAATTGGAAAAAGTAGTACAGCAGCGGCCTTTGCAATTGCTGACTGATTTCAAAAACAACGTGGGTATCGCCGCGTTGGTTGCCAGAACGGAATGTCCCGTGACGGTTATGGATATTGGCAGTTGGCTTGACGAGCACGATATTGCCGTCCGCGTTGGTCATCACTGTGCACAGCCGCTGATGCAAGGATTGGGGCACGATGGCAGCTTGAGAATTTCGCTGGCGGCCTACAATGATCGCAGCGATGTAGACAGATTGATTCAGGCGCTATTGGCCATGCCAATGCAGGTCGTCGACATTGATGTGGATGCTGCAGAAAGTCACGACGAATTGTGGCACAGAGACAATTTACAAGGTATCGCCGTTGAGCAGTTGCGCGCACAAAGCTCCTGGCAGAAGCGTTATCGGGAACTGACTCGTTGGGCTGCACGACTGGCGCCCAAACCAGAGATTCGCGTGGCTGAAAATTTTGTCGAAGGCTGCGAGTCTGAAGTATGGATTACTCACCAAAAGCGTTCTGATGGCAAACACCAATTTTTGATCGATACCGACTCTAGAGTTATCAAAGGACTGTCGGTGTTACTGTTGCTGTTGGTCAGCGGCAAAACATCGGATGAGATTTTGAATTTGGATTTCGATGAGGTGTTTTCACAGCTGGGACTGGAAAAATACCTAAGCCCTTCTCGCAGTAATGGCTTTCGCTCTCTGGTGAATCGCATTCGCACATTTGCGGAACTGTGAATCAGCTCACGAGTTTTTTCTCTCTACAGCAGTGCACAAGCCGGGATTGCATCTACACTGAATAATGAGCGATGTGATTTGTATGGAGATGTACCTATGATGTCCATTCGTGAGCTGGTGAACGTTTGGGGGCAGCTGCCGAAACGTGACGGGACCGTGCGTCAGGTGAATATCAATTTGTCGGTTACTGACAGTGCCAAACTCAAAGCATTGAGTGAGCTGTATCCGCAGCGTCGGGAAGAGGATATTGTGACCGACCTGTTGGCCGCAGCGCTGGATGAAGTGGCGGCGGTGTTTCCCTACGAACAGGGAAGTGAAGTGGTGGGGCACGATGAAGAGGGTGATCCCATCTACAACGATGCTGGAAAAACCGCCCGTTACCTGGAACTTACCAAGAAGTATCAAAAGCAATTTGCCAAGAGTCATAACTGAACCTTGGGCCTGTCGACACTAATTTTGATACTTCTGCTGGAGGCTATTTTCGATCTCAGCACCAACAGTAGGCGCTTTAGGCGAGGCGGATCTTGCGCCGTTTAGCATTCTAAACAAGCGAGATTCAACGAAGCTGAGGGCGAAAATAGACCCAGCCCTTCGGGTTGCGTCTCACATCGCACCACTCGTCGTTGTTCGTCGCTCACTTAGCACCACTAAGTTCGGTCCTCACGCCTAGATTGGCGCGATGTGAGATGCAACAGAAGCATCAAAATTAGTGTCGACAGGCCCTGGGCAAACCGCGTTTCATTTCAGATTTCTCTGTTTGGGAAGTCTCTGTTATTGCCAATTATTGCTATAACCCGGCAATAGATTGGTGAACCGCTATCGCTGGACAATCCCTTTGCTGTGCATGCGGGGCATTGGAAGTATTTACACTATCAGCAGCGGCTCAGGTACTTTTCAATGGCCCGTGCCGCAGCGACCGTGCCAAAGGTTGCGGTTACCATGGTGGCAGCGCCAAAGCCGCCACTGCAGTCCAACCGCACACTTTCTCCCAGTGCACTCTTGTTCTGGCAGGTGCCGCCGTCAGCGTCCGGGTAGGTCATCTGCTCCGTGGAGTAAATCGCCTCAATGGAAAATACGCGCTTGGGATTGCGCGAAAAGCCGTGCAGACGTCGCAGATTATTGCGGGTCCTGGCCAGTAGCGGGTCGTTGTAGGTCTTGCTCAAATCTCCGCTGATGATTTGCCGCGGGTCTTTCTTCCCCCCGGCGGAGCCAACAGTAATGATAGGAATCTTGCGGCGTTTGCAGTGGTTGATCATGGCCGCTTTGGTATAGGCGGCATCAATGGCGTCCACAACCAGACCGATATTGTCGTGCAGCAGGGTTTCAACATTCTCCCGTTCCAGAAAATCATCAATGGCGTGAATTGTGATTTCCGGGTTGATATCACGCAGCCTGGCAGCCATTACGTCGATCTTCTGTTGGCCGATGGTGGACTGCATGGCATGTATTTGGCGATTGCTGTTGGTGATACAAATATCGTCCATATCCACCAGGGTGATTTCGCCAACCCCACTGCGTGCCAGAGATTCAGCCACCCAGGTGCCCACGCCGCCAATACCGATAACTGCGAAATGGGCGTCGTGCAGGTGTTGCAGGGCGTCACTTCCGTAAAGACGGGCGATGCCGCCAAAGCGCTGGAGGTACTGGTCGGAGGCTTGTGTCATGGTGCTGATATAGAGCTGCAATGGAACGGTCATTTGGGGGTGCTATTCTAGCAGCTCCCAGGGGATGATGCCTGTCCCATAAAGGGCTGCACAGACCGTTTGATTTAGACCAATAGAGACTGTTATCTGTCCGTAAATGTGCTTGAATAAATACAGTGTCCGGTTAACATGACCGGCTTAGAAAAATAGTCATATTTTGGGTGTTTCATGAATCAAGTTTCCAAGAGCGATCCCGCTCCTATCTACGATACCGTCGGCGAATTGTTCGACCACGGCTTCCGTATCGATTGGGTGGTTGCTTCCTTTATCACTATTACTCATCTGATTCTATTGGTCGGTACGCCTCTGGCCTACTTCTATGCCCCCGAAGGTTTCTGGAAACTGATGCTGGGCTGGACTCTGGTACACGCCCTGGTTGGCTCTGTGTCCACCACCGTCTATACCCATCGCTTGATCGCTCACGGTGCCGCCCGTTATATCAGCTGGCCGGTTCATATCGTATTTGGCTTTGTGGGCCAGATTCTGGCCATGCAGGGTAGCGCCCGCCAGTGGGCCGCAAACCACGTGATTCACCACAGTGTCGACCGTACCGGTAAGCACGAACTGGATCCCTACAGTGCCACCTGGTTCAGCACTGGTTGGCGCAACTTCCTGTGGTCGCATATGTTGACCTACTTTTTTGTTCACCCGGAATCCACCGAGCGCGAGCGCGCTTATGCGGTGAAAAACAGTGCTCCGTTAGTGTGGCAAGACAAACTGTATCTGCCTTTGTTGATCGGACTGAACTTCCTGGTGCCACTGGCTCTGGGCTTTTATTTGCAGGGTGTAGTTGGCGCTCTGTGTCTGCTGATGGCTTCCGTCGGCGGTTTTATCCTGGCCCAGCACAACACCTGGACTGTAAACAGCGTGACCCATATGTGGGGCTTTACCAAGGGTGCTTTCAGTTCTGCCAAGAACAACTACGTGTGGATGGGTCCGATGGGTGAAGGTAATCATCACGCCGATCACCACGATTTTGGCCGCGACTACCGCAACGGCTTTGGCTGGTCCGGTTGGCTGTTGGACCCGACGCGCTATGTGATTCTATTACTCAATGGACTCGGCTTGGTCAAAGGCCTGCAGCGCGCTACCAAAAAGCAAGAGGCAGAGATTATTGCCCGCCGCAAATTGAATCAGGCACAGGCCCGCACACAGAGCCCATTGTGGCAGAAATGGGAAAACAAACTGGAGGCATTGCGCAGCGATTGGGTCGAGGCCACCTCACGTTGGGAAGCCTTCAAGGCTGAGAAGATCAAGCTAGAATCCGTTTCTCTGCCGACCATTGAACTGCGCGAGCGTATGCATCGTATTAAAGTGGAAATGGAAGTGGCAAAACGTGCAATGCGAGCTCGTCGACAGGCATTTTTCGATGCGCTCTACGAGATGCGCGCCGGACAGTTTGTGGCGACTTGAGGTCGAGTTGCCCGGTTGATTAAAAGGCTCCAGTTTGGAGCCTTTTTTGTTTCTATTGTGCGTACAGTCGTTTCTTTATTTCTGAATACCTCGGGAGTACATCCGAACCAACTGTTGGTCCCTCTGCCAGTGACTATCGGTGTTTCCCTCAAACGCCAGCCAATCCCCAAGCAGGGCCTGAATTCCTTGATCGAAGGTTTTCAGGGGCTCAGGGCTCAACGAATCCGGCTCAGTGGTATAGATACTTTCAGCCTGATTTATGAGCAATATGCTGCGCTCGGAAAACTCTTCGGACAACCGCTGAGCCTGAGCCCAGATGCAGGCTGCGAAGGCGCTGTAGGTCATAAAGGCCTCCGTCACACCGAACTGAGCTATAGGTCGCCGTTGAGGCAGGTCCGACTTTGTCGCCACAACATTTTCAAAACTGGCTCTGCCCTGCGACAGGTCGGGTAGCATCTTGGGCGCTGCTTTAGCCGTCAGGGTCAGGCCGGGACTGTCATAGCCAACCAGGCAGTAACGGGCCTGTTCTCCACGGCCCGCCTTTACAATCAATGCAGAAATACTATCGCAGGCCGCGATCCAGGTTTTGTGCCCTTGCAGAATCAGCTGACCCTCGATTTCTTTCCAGGTAACGCCTGGAAGCGGGTTCTCGCGACTGCGATCTTCGGAGACGGCGAATGTCAGCCAGTGCTGATCACGGAGATCGCGGGGCAGTTCAAAACAGTGGCGAATGGCTCCTTGATAACCCGCGATGAATACCCAGGCGAGACGGTCGGCTTGCAGCCCCCCGGCAACGGCTTTCAGAAATGGAGAATTTATGTTGCCAGTTGCGGCTTGCCAGCGACTGAGATATTCAGCTTCGCTGTTCGTGGATTCAAATGCAGTGTGGCTATCTAGTAGAGTATTGAGACTCATCGTTTGCTCGCTGCCAGCAGGACAAATTTTTTATTGGATGCCACGGTACGGCAATTGCCGAACAGGCGCTTTAGCTTGGCGTGGTACTGCAGGTGCCGATTCCCTATCACCCAGAGTTCAGCGCCACTTTTAAGTACGCGATGTGCATCTTTGAACATCTGCCAGGCGATATGATCGCCGACCACCTGTTTCTGGTGGAATGGCGGATTATTCAATACCAGATCGGTCGATTCAGAAGCGCTGGCGCTTAGACCGTTATCCAGCTGAAAACTGAGAGTATTGTTGTCGCCCAGTATGCGCTCGGCGTTTTCACGCGCGCTGTCCAAGGCCATATGGGATTCATCGCAGAATACGATCTCGCTGCCGGGTTGCTGATTACCTGCCAGAATGCCCAGCAGACCATTGCCACAACCGAGATCCACAATGCGCTCAGACTTGGGTAGTTGTTCTATGTGCTCCATAAAAAAACGGGTGCCGATATCCAGCTTGGCTCGCGAGAAGACATTGGCGTGATTGCTGATCGTCCAGCCGGTTTCATTTAGCGTGTAGTTGCTGGGGTAGGGGGATTGCCCCTGCCAATGCTCCGGATTCGGCTCGCAGAAGATCAGACGGGCCTTCTTTTTTGCCAGCGATGTTGTGGTGGTTCCCAGGATTTTCTCAAACAATGCCAGAGTGCTGGTGTGAATTTCCCTGGCCATAGCCGCGCCGATAATACGTGTTTTCGGGTGGATGACCGCACGCAGTCGATACAGCTGGTCCTCCAGCAGGGCCAGTGTCTTTGGAATCTTTATCAGTATCCAATCTACTTTACCCGTGGGGCTGCTGAGACTGTCTAGCTGTTGCAGGTCTGCTTCGGGCAGTTGGTTATGTTGCCAGTTGCGACGACAGCCCTCTTCATTGAGGAAGGAATCGTTGATGCTGGTAGGCGACCAGCAGTGCAGTGGCAGTGCCAGGCCACCAAACTGATCGTTCACCAGCAGTATCTTATCGTCTGCGCCGGGGGTCTGCTGATGCAGGTGTTCGAGCAGGTATTGATCGGCGGCATCCCAGGCCCGCAGTGGAGATTTATCGCCAACTTCGGGGAAGCGTTGTAACTGATAGTCGCCAAACGGGGATTGGAAGAGAGTGGAGTCCGAACTCATGAAGGATGATTGCCTTGGATAAAAACAGGCGTCATCATAGCGCCAGAGAGCGCTCGTGGCGATGTTCGCAACGGCCCAATTCAGAGAATAATAACGACAAATGAAATTCTGGACTGACACAAGTATTGCCTGTTGGCGTCGGCAGTTTTGCCTGTCCTTGCTAATGTTTATGGCCAATCCCGGCAACGCTGCTGGTGAGATGGAATACACCGAGGATCAGGTGCGCAGACACGAAGGGCTGCTCTACCTGAAAGGCAGCGATCAGAAACTCAACGGCGTGCTGGTCGCCAAAGGCTACCGGCGTCAGGTCGCCAATGGCGAATTCCATGGTCTGACTATCTTTTATTGGCCCGATGGCGGTATCAAGAACGAAACCCAATTCAGGCACAATGCGGCTCATGGCTCGGTCCGGTGGTATTACCGCAATGGTCAGTTATCCTATGTTGGCAGTCGCTGGTACGGACGTGAACACGGCCAGAAAGCCTACTGTTATGACGAGCAGGGTCTCGAACTCGAGCGCTGCACCCGCAATGCCATGACCGGCGGTGAGCATCCATAAATCATGAGTCAGCTGCTGGTCGCCGCCCTGGCGTTTGCCCTTTCCCAAGTGCT
The DNA here is from genome assembly GCA_027012915.1 of Cellvibrionaceae bacterium. Next base: position 707 of record JALUYN010000406.1, on the reverse strand, counting down.
CCTGAGCATTATTCTGTTATTGCGCAGCGGTCAGAGCCGCAGTATTCAGGCGCGCCTGTTTCTGGTGTTCTTGTTTGGTGTATGTGGTTACTTGCTAACGCCCTTGATTACGGACCCCGTTGGTTTACTTTGGATCAGTGCGCTGCAGACTGTGGCACCGGGAACCTTCTGGCTGTTTTCGGCAAGCCTGTTTGACGACCATTTTCGGCTGCGCCCCTGGAAGGTTGGCGTTGTTGCACTGACCGTTCTAATGCCCTTTATTGGTACTTTGATCAAGCTATCTGGTGGGCAAGTACCGCATTGGTTTTTCTATGCGCTGCCTCAGGGGATTGAGTTTGCATTGCTGGCGATGGCCTTGGTTGAGGTGGTGCGCTGTTGGCGCGAGGACCTGCTGCAGTCGAGGCGAAATCTACGCCTCTGGTTTGCAGGGTTTGGAGGTACTTACTTACTCGGGATGCTGCTGATGCGGGAGCTGTTGTTTCCCGGCGAGCCCTGGTTGGCGGTGTGGCAATACGTACCCGCTGGCGTGGCCCTGCTGGTGGTTAACGTGTTGTTACTGCAACTGCGCGGGGGCGTGTTTTTTGTGGCGGCTGAGGGCGGGGCACTATTGGCAGCAGAGCCAGAAGCTGAGCCTTACCCGGCACAACCATCTGACACGCAATCCAAGCCTGCCGAGGTGGTGGCTCCGGAGATTCTTAGTAAGCTCG
>JALUYN010000405.1 GCA_027012915.1 Cellvibrionaceae bacterium | reverse complement strand
GGGAGCAAATGCTCAATGATTTTAAATTGCGCTTTTGTAATTTCCATAGGCGCTGATTTTATCAAATTTAGTGTGAACAGGCCCTAGTACGCATGCATGAGGTTTGCGCTTTTTTGCGAGAATGACGGCGTACTGGTAAGGAAGTCTGTATTCGTTTTCATTGGCTCACTTTTTGCATTTTCCCATTTAAGAGTACCGTCAAGATTATTTTTGACGCATGGATTAATGTAACTTGAGAGAGTCCTATGGCTTCCGATTTACTGGGCATTGCAGTCACCGGCTTAAAAACCAGCCAAGCTCAGATAAGCACTACCGGGAATAATATTACCAATGCCAGCAAAGAAGGCTATACGCGCCAACGAGTGGATTTGGGTACTAACCCAGCCTTGTATACGGGTGCGGGTTATGCCGGTTCCGGCGTGCATGTTGAAAGCATTAAGCGTCTCTCAAATCAATTTCTTACTACCCAGATTCGACTGGATACCACAGCCTATAGTGAGCTGAATTCGTTTAATCAGAAAGTGAGTGAAATTGACAAGCTTCTATCGAACGAAGCCGTCGGTCTTTCCGGTGGTTTGAGCAGCTTCTTCAAGTCACTCCAGGCAGCTACCGACGACCCAACTTCGATTCCCGTAAGGCAATTGATTCTGGCGCAGTCCGACGTACTGTCTCAGCGCTTTAACAGTCTCTACGGTCGCTTTACCGAGACCAACAATATTATCAATCAGGAGTTGGGCGCGACGGCGACCGTTGTGACTTCGCTTTCGAAATCGCTGGCGAATCTGAATGCGGCAATTGTGGATGCACAAGGAGTTGGCAGCGGTGCTGTGCCTAATGATCTCCTTGATGAGCGGGAGGAAACTCTGCGTCAACTTTCTGAATTGGTGTCAGTAACAACTTTCGAGCAGGACGACGGTGCGGTCAATGTTTTCATTGGCAAAGGTCAGCCCTTGGTTATCGGCGAGGTTGCGACTGAGGTTAGAGCCGTCTCCGGTCAAGGTGATCCCAATCGCCATGATATAGCGTTTGTCTCAGAGGGTCGCGAGCAGATCATCACCGCGGAGATCAGTGGTGGTGCATTGGGTGGCTTGTTGGACTTTCGGGACAACGTTCTCGATCGTTCGTTTAACGAACTGGGACGAGTCGCTCTGGCGATTTCTCAGACCATCAATGATCAGCAGGAAATAGGTCTGGATCTCAATGGCAACTTTGGTGTGCCTTTGTTCGGTGACATCAACGAACGGAATTCCATGCTGGACCGAGTAACTTCGGACAAGACCAATGCCAATCCTCCAGATCGCGTTGTCAGTGTCGAAATCACAGACGCGACCTTGCTTGAAAACTACGATTATACGCTGAGCCTGTCTGGAACCGGGCCGGATGCTTTTGAATTGCGTCGCATCCCGGAAGGTACTCTGGTGCATTCAGGAGGGCTTTCCGCACAAAGACCAACGTCGATAGAATACGGTGGTTTCAGTATTAGCGTGGAAGAGGGCTCTTTCGCTGACGGTGACAAGTTTCGCATTATGCCTACGCGCAATGCATCTCGTGATGTCAGTGTGGTTGCCACTTCACCGGAAGTGTTGGCCTTCGCGCTACCGGTAACAACCAGCAATAGTTTAGCAAATTCGGGCACTGGTGAGATATCCCAAGGTGATGTACTTGCTACCAGAGATCCGCAGACTGGAGAATTGCTGCCGGCATTTGCCGATCTTGGCAAACTGTCTCCGCCACTAGTGGTTCGCTTTACGTCTGAAACCACCTACGACATTCTGGATGCCTCCGACCCCGCGAATCCCAAGAGTCTGGTGCCACCCATTGAGAATCAGACGTTTATTCCAGGAAAAAGTAACAGTATTTTCCCTTCAGAGCCCGGGCAAACCATTGTAGCCAGCGATGGTTTCAACAGTAATCGAATTCCAAGACAGACAGAGATCGTTAGCGGTGGCGTTGGAACTCAAGCTCCTAATACGATTCTGGATGAGCAGCTAACGATTACTTATAGAGATCCCGCTACTGGTGTAGAAAGTCGGCAGCCGGCTCTGGTGATTAATCAGGGCGATAGTGCTCAGCTGATTGCCGCGCAATTATCGAGTCGTTCAGGGGTAACAGCGAGTGCCTACACAGAAACTCAGATTCGAGTGGTGGATAATGGCGCTGCGGGTGCGACAGATTTCACTCTGTACCTTAATGGGATCAATATTAATGATGAACTGGCCATCCTGCTCTCCCCGCAGACAGTACCGGTTCCCGTTACCAACGATCTGATAGCCGATGCGATCAATAGCAGCGGCGCGCTTAAAGCTCAGGACATAGCAGCGGTAAGTAATGGCGACAGTATCAAGATTACTGCGCGTAGTGGAGTCAACCTGGCTTTTGCCGTGGAGGGTGACAATGGTCCCGCCGGTGATTTTATTGAAATAAAGGGTGACCTGACGCCAATTGCTCGAACCACCCAGGTGGTTACCGGTGGTGTCAACCTGGACGCTGGCGGTCCAAACAACTTTGTGATCGACTTGTTCGATGGCCCCAACGGCATCAGTAATCCTAAAACCATCAATATTCAGGGCTCTTTCACTGACCCTGAGTCGCTTATTTCCTATCTCGAGAACGAAATCAATATTGCCTACGACGTACCTGGTAAAGTTGATATAGAACTGCGAGATGATGGCACGTTGAATTTTGTCAGTACCAGTAGTAGACCACAAACACGCATGCAGATTGTCTCTGCGGGACCTTCCGATCCCTTGGGATTGGCGGCTGCGGTGAGTGAGAACGTTATTCAGCCCACCGATATTCTGAGAGTAGAAGGCACGGGTGCCGTTGGCGCAGTCAATGCTGCCACAGTGGGCGGCGATGTTACTGTGACTCTGGAAGATGGGTTCTCCCTAACGTCGGATTCTATTCACGCAGGAAACCTGTTTAAGCCAGAACCACAATCTTATTCGAAGTTTACCGGGTATACCTTTGAAATCAGTGGTAACCCGGATGCAGGTGATGAGTTCTTCGTAAGCTTTAACGAAGATGGTGTGTCCGACAACCGCAATGCGTTGAAATTCGGCGAGCTTGAATCGAGCCAGCTAATTGGTGGTAATGCGTCCTTTCAGGAGTCCTATGGAAACCTGGTGGAATTCGTTGGAACTCTGGCCGGGGAATCCAAAATTAATAAAGAGGCCGCCAAAGAAATTCTCGATCAATCCACTGGACTGAGAAATTCCATATCCGGAGTCAATCTGGATGAGGAGGCAGCAGATCTGATTCGCTTCGAATTGGCTTATAACGCGTCATCGAGAATTGTAAGTATCGCACGCGAGTTATTTAACTCATTGTTAAGTGCGTTTTGATCTAGGAGTATCACTATGAGGCTTTCATCACTTCAGACGTTCCTTACCGGTACTTCGCAAATCGTCGATTTAACCAGTCAGGTGAATCGCACTCAGGAGCAAATTTCTCAGGGTACTCGTATTTTAACCCCTGCGGATGATCCCGTAGCTTCCAACCAGATCCTGAAGCTCAATCAGGAAAATGTGATTCGCGATCAGTATATGAGTAATATCACGCTCCTTGATAGCCGCCTGCAGTTGGAAGAGAGTGTTCTCAATAGCGTGAACGAAAATCTGATTCGCTTGAGGGAGCTAACTATTCAGGCCAACGACGGTGCATTGACCACCGACGATCGCCAGGCCATCGTCTCAGAGCTTAAGGTGAGACAAAATGAACTGGCAGATTTGATGAACACCAAAGACGCCAGTAATGAGTTTCTGTTTTCGGGATTCAAAGGATCGACGCAGCCATTCGTAAGTAATGGCTCAGGGAATTACACCTATCAGGGAGATGAAGGGCAGCGCTTGCTAAAGATTGCCGCGAGTACGTTTCTGCCGGCAAATGATCCGGGTAAAACGGTATTTGTCGATGTCGAGAGCGCGCAACCGACTTTCCAGACCTTTGACAACCCCAACAATCGATCCAATCCTCCTGCTAGCATCAGTGCGGGTTTTGTTTCCGATCAGGAAGAATTCAACAAGGTTTCAGGCGAAGACTATGTCATTGTCTTCAATAATCCAGACGATCTAACGTTGATTGGAAAGCCATCGGCGGCAAATTTTGACATTGTTCGAAAGTCAGATGGCAGAACTATCGAAAGCAATGTCGAGTACGATGCGGGTGTGGCCTTTGAGTTTAATGGCATGATGTTAACCATCGAGGGAGCTCCCAGCGTTGGCGATCAATTTCACGTAGAGTCAAAGGACTCACAGGGTATTCTGACAACGGTCAGTCGTCTCATTGATGGTATGGAAAAGTTGAGTTTGAGTGATGATGATCAGGAAACCTACGAGCAGTTGATACAAGATACTCTGAACAATATCGAAAACGCTCAGACATCGGTTCTGGAAGTTCGATCTGAAATCGGTGCACGACTAAATACCATTGAGTCCACAAAAGCGCTGCACGAAGAAGTTGAGATTGTCAGTAAGCAGCTTTTGTCCAATCTTCAGGATCTGGATTATGCTGAGGCAGTAAGTCAGCTGAGCTTTGAGAGCTTTGTATTGGAAGCGGCTCAGAAGAGCTATGCCAAGATCAGTGGTCTTTCGTTGTTCAACAGTATCTGATTTAGCTAAATCAGAGGCATTAAAAAGCCGGAGGTCCCTGGGGAGTTCCGGCTTTTTGTCAGTTACTTAATCGAGATTTACATGTCGGAGTAATCGTCGATCAGTGTTTCGTCATCAGAATAATCAGTGTCGCTCTGTGCGAGTAGTTCTTCTAAATAATCTTCCATCGTTTCGTACCTCTTCTTTTTCTTCCTTTTTGCACCTTCAATCTAGTGGTTCTGTATGAGAATACGATGACAGAAAAACTACAGTTGTGTGACATTTGCCGCCAGTAGCAGCGCTGCCAGTGTTACGCCTTTTGCACGTAAAACTGATACATGGCTGCGAATGTAGCGGGGTGGTCGGTCTCGTATGTGTCCCAATGTCTTAGATTCAGAAGGTACTTGTCTTTTGGAAAGCGAGCTTGATACCTCTCAATGATTGAGTTGTTCAAATTCGAAAATCCGAGGAAATTGACATCTAAGTGCTCAATTAGTTCCTTAAGTTGTAGAGGCGTAAAACGATGCTCTTGAACGTGAAGTAACAAGTCTCGGCAGCCGCTCGCGCTGTAGAAATCCGGTGACACTTGAATGTTTTTCCAGTCGTCGTGTTCATTGGACAGTACTTCACGTCGCAATTGACGAATGCCATCCGGAGTCGATTCGATATTTTGTTCGCGGATAAGATTGCGGCATTGGACGATAGAGTGCCGTGCTCTCTCGGAGTAGAGTCCGATCTTCATTATGCCTTTTGGTTTAAGCAGGCCTACTAACTTTTGAGCGCCTTGCAGGGGAGATTCCATATGATGCAGGACGCCAGAACACTCGATAATGTCAAACTTCTGGTTCAGTTGATGCAGCTCCAGAATATCGGCCTGAAGAAAGTCGATATTACTCAGCTTATAGCGATCTGCCATAGCTTGCGCGTACTGCAAGCTGGCGGTACTGATGTCGATTGCTGTAACTTGAACATCGCGGAAATATCGCGCGACATGCAATGCGTGTTTTCCAGTACCGCAACCGGCTACCAGAATGTTCAATGGTGAGCGATGCAGTATTTGGGGCGCTTTAAAACCGGAAAGGGTATTCTCCAACGCTTCAGCGTAGTTGGTTGGCGTGTGATACTCCAGGGCCAACCAGCGAGGGTAGGGATTGCGTTCATATTGACACTTGACGGCCTTGGAGACCGGGTTGTCGATGGAGCCCAGTGTTGCAATAGCTGCTGACTGGCGGCTTTTGTAGGGCGATAGAAGCGCTGCGAAGAGCTTGCGATAACCGCGGGGCCACAGAGCATCTGGCAAGCCCGCCAACAATTGCAGTTGCTCGTCAGTGAAAGCGTCACTCAATGGTCGGTACATGCTGATCAGCAAGAGCGATTGAGATTCAATCGACAGTTGTTCGATGGGAACAATTTTCACTTTTTCGATGAGTTGTCTTACAACTGTTGTCTCTTCATCCGCTTCGATAAAAGCGTGTTCGTTGTTGAACGCCTGCCATGCAAACGCTGCCAGCAGATCCACGGACTGACTGTCAGGAGTACTAAGCTCACTTGATAGCAGGAAGCGGCGGATATCGGTCAGAAAGTGCTCCAGGCTCTTGTCGTGAAAAATGATTTTTTCCATCGCGACGAGTAGAAGCGGGTCCTGATTCATCTTGGCGATATCAACCACAGCATTGGAGTCGTTAATCTGATAACGGTGACTCAGTAAGGATGTGGTGATATTGGTCAAGTCATTGTAATTGACGTCATCCCAATGGAAGTACTCAACCAGGTCGTCAGCCAGGCTGGTATTGTCATAGTCGGCTTTGAGCTGTTTAAGACACTCAAATAGCTTGCTGCGAACATGTGGGTCGTTGGCATTGGCTCTCGCCAGCCTGCGGTAATACTGAAATGCAACAACGAGTTCGCCCTGACGTAGCTTGGTTAAGGCATAGGAGGTGTGTGCTCTGAATATGCTGGAATCCAGCTCAATACACTTGGTGAAGGCCTGTTCAGCGGGCTCAAGTTGATCTTGGGCAAGGTAAATCTGGCCAAGAGTAAACCAGGTAGTAGCGTATTGCCGGTCCAGGGCGAGTGCGCTTTTCGCCCAGCGAAAGGCCAACTTTATTTTTGCTTCATCAAGATATACCCGCGCAATCACATTGTGAGCGTCGATATTAGTCTTATCCAGGGACAGACATTCTTGCGCTGAACTGATCGCGTTTTTGCGCAGTTGAACCACCTGACGGTTGGTGAGTCTTGGCGAAGATGTCGCTTGGTAGGAGCTAACGGCGTCTTCAAGCAGTAGGTGAGCTTGATGACCCGTTTCCCCATTGTGGATTTCTGACTCCAAGAGCGCTGTTTGGCTACTCATGGTTCTGACCTCTTGTCTTGATCTATTCGTGTAATGAATGATCAATTGCAAAAGATGGGCCAGAATGGGAATTCGGGGTTTTGGAGGCAGATGGCGGGCTATATATGTGTAGTAGCTGCCGCTTTATCGAGAAAAGCGGCAACGATTTTCCGCTTTGGAATTGGCTTTGTCTTGTGAGCGGTCTATCCGCCCATGTTTGCTGTGTAGCCTTTAACGGCGGCCTTCTGCTGTTGCAGTTTGTTACTCTCGGCTTTCAGCTGCTCACCGTGCTCTTTGCACAGTTGAATGACATTCGCATAGCACTTCGAGGTGCGATCTATGTCCTGAAGCAATTTCTCGGATTGTTCTTGTGGGGTGTTGGCGATCGCGTCCTCGAAATAGCTGCGTATTTTGTCATCCAGCGCAGGCAGCAGATGCCACAGCTCGGATGTGGCAACGTCATTGATTTCTTCAAGGAGTTGATCGACTGAACTCATTTAGCAAATTCTCGAATGGCCTGCTGGCTCTGCATGGTGGGGCTCACGGATGTCGCTTGTCCTTGAGAGGCAAGTTCCGGGCCTTGTTCTTCCAGTTGTTTCCAGCCGTCGTAGATGGTGTTCAGCAGACCATAAACTTCATCGATAATGTCGGGAGAGTTTTTCAGGTTAGCCTGGAACAGTCGCTGGTTCATATAATCATAAAGGCTATCCAGGTTGGCTGTCATCTCTTCATCGTGCTTGTGCTCCAGAGAGCTCTTCAGACAGTCAATGATATCGATGGCCTTGCCCAACAGTAGATTGCGTCCGGCGATATCGTCGTTGGCAATGCATCCCTTGGCAGAGGTCATGCGGTCCAGCGCGCCCTGCATCAGAAGGGAAATAACCTGCTGAGGGGATGCATTCAGCACACCAGCGGCATTTGCGTAGTTATATTGGTTCATTGCGCGTTGATTGAGCATGCGATTCCCTTTGGATGTTGTTGGCTACTTCCAAGCTATCGGCGGGGTTGAGAATAGCTTTAGAAATATACTTTGCCTAAATATTCCCTTCTAAGTCTTTGAATTACTTTCATTTTTGCAAGAAAACGTCTATAAATGGCATAGAATGTGCTGTTCACGTTTGAGGGCGGTAGCCTGCCAATTATTTGGCTCTAATGCCGATTGGAGCTAGCTAGGAGAGTAGAACGAGTGTTTAACGATAAGATCATCTTGATTACCGGTGGTACCGGTTCGTTTGGCCGGCAGTACACCAAAACGCTGCTGGAGCAATACTCTCCCAAGAAAATCATCATCTTCTCCCGGGACGAGTTAAAGCAATTTGAAATGTCTCAAGAGTTCAACCAGCCTTGTATGCGCTACTTTATTGGCGATGTCAGAGATCGCGAGCGGTTGGAGCAGGCATGCAAAGGGGTTGATTACATCATTCATGCGGCTGCGTTGAAGCAGGTTCCAGCCGCGGAATACAATCCCATGGAGTGCATCAAGACCAATGTAAATGGAGCCGAGAATGTTATACATGCGGCAATTCATAACAATGTTTCCAAGGTTATTGCACTGTCCACGGATAAGGCGGCGAATCCTCTTAACCTCTATGGTGCAACTAAACTCTGTTCCGACAAGTTATTTGTAGCGGCCAATAATATGGTGGGCGATGCGCCGACGTCGTTTGCGGTTGTTCGCTATGGCAATGTCGTAGGATCTCGCGGCTCAGTTGTACCGGTATTCATGAAGTTGGTCGAGCAGGGAAGCGATTCAATTCCTATTACCGATCCGCGTATGACCCGTTTTTGGATTACGCTGCAAAAGGGAGTGGATTTCGTTCTGCAGAGTTTCTCGAGAATGCATGGCGGTGAGATTTTTGTTCCAAAACTGCCATCCGTAAAAATAACTGATCTTGCAGAGGCGGTCGCGCCCGGCGTGCCTCATGAAGTTGTCGGGATTCGTCCGGGGGAAAAGTTACATGAAAAAATGATTCCCAGAGACGACAGTCATCGCACCATTGAGTTTTCCGATCACTTCGTCATTACTCCGAGCATCAAATTTTATGGCGGTGACCACGATTACAAATGCAATGCCCTGGGCGAGCAAGGAGTGGTTGCCGAAGTAGGGTTTGCGTACGATTCTGGCAGGAATCCACAAACCTTGAGTGTGGACGAGATTCGCCAACTTCACACGGAAGCTGGTTTGTGATTCCGTACAGTCGTCAAAATATCACTCGCAAAGATATTGAGGCTGTCGTCGAAGTTTTGGAGTCAGATTTTCTAACTCAAGGACCTGCGGTTAAAGATTTTGAGCATGCAATCGCGAGCTATTGTGAGGTTCAACATGGCGTTGCCACCTGTAACGCCACGGCTGCGTTGCATTTGGCTTGTCTGGCCTTGGGGGTAGATAGCGATAGTTTAGTATGGGCTCCCGCCATTAGTTTTGTGGCTTCGGCGAATTGTGCCAGATACTGTGGTGCCGAAGTAGATTTTGTAGATGTATGCCCTGACTCCGGATTGATTGACGCAGTAACCATCGGTGAAAAGTTGGAGCGTGCCAAGCGTTTAGGGTTGGCGATTCCCGATGTGTTGATAGTGGTGCACTTAGCCGGCCAAAGTTGCGATATGGAGAGCATTCACAAGCTGTGTCAGCCCTATGGCATCAAGATAATAGAAGACGCATGTCACGCACTGGGTGGTTCGTATCAGGCGGCTCCGATTGGCAATTGCAGTTACAGTGATTGCGCTGTATTTAGTTTTCACCCGGTCAAACCCATTACATCCGCTGAAGGTGGCATGTTCTTGACAGCGAGTGAAGAACTCGCAGAAAAAGTGCGTACATTGTGCAGCCATGGCATCGTTCGCGACGCTGATCGTATGCATAATCACCCGAAAGGCGGGTGGTACTACGAACAGCAACTTCTGGGTTTTAACTATCGTCTCAGTGACGTCCATGCGGTCTTGGGGTTATCTCAAACTCAGCGTCTTCAAGATATCGTTCAAAAAAAACAGCATTTGGCATCTGTCTATTACTCGATTTTGGGATCTGATGATGTATGTCTAGTCCCTGCCGTTAGTCCAAACAGCAGTGGTTGTGCCTGGCATTTATTCCCGGTGCTTTTCCCGACCAGCGAGTCCAGAGATCTGGCCTTCAAACTTCTTAGAGAGCAGGGGTTCGGTGTCAATATTCACTATGAACCTATTCCTCAGCAACCCTATTATGCTCAGCTGCGTGAATACGAGGCCTACCCGGGCGCGGATTACTACGCCAGTCACACCTTGTCTTTGCCATTGTTTGCAGAGCTGGACGAGTCAGTGATCCAACAGGTGGTCGATATTTGTTGTGGTGCGGTCGCAGACATAGGAATGTCGTCGTGACTGGTTGCGTCGCGATTATTCCTGCTCGCGCAGGCAGTAAGCGAATCCCGGGTAAGAATACGCGGGATTTTTGTGGTCAACCGTTGATTTCTTATTCCATAGTCGCTGCGAAAAATTCCGGCCTCTTTGATCAAATTATTGTTTCCACGGATTGCGAAAAGGTTGCCGCGGTAGCGCGACGCTACGGCGCTGAAACTCCGTTTGTCAGGCCCGCGAAGCTGGCGGATGATCATTGTGGTATTGGGGAGGTTATCGATCACGCCATTGACGCACTTATCGGTTTGGACCAAAAGCCTGACTATGTGTGCTGTATTTTTGCGACTGCACCTTTACTTCGTCCTGATGACCTCGAACGCGGTTTGCGAGAAATTGAATGCGATACCAGGTTTTCCAGTTCACTGGCTGTCACTACGTTTGATTTTCCGGTGCAAAGGGCGCTTAGGGTCGATCAGAGTATGGGGCTGAGTATGATTTCCCCAGAATATCAGATGACCCGTTCTCAGGACCTAGAAGAAACCTACCATGATGCTGGCCAGTTTTTTTGGATTCGCTTGTCAAACAGGCACGATCCCAACGCGGGTCAAAAGGCGATCTTAATTGAGAGAATGAGGGTTCAGGATATCGATACCCCAGAGGATTGGGATATGGCGGAATGCCAATTTCGAGCCGTTCACATGTATGAGGCATCACAGGAACGAGAGAGTAGTAGCTGATGAACGAATTTTTTTCGTCGCATATTGAAATAGACGGAACCAAAATTGGCGATGGCGCGCCTGTATACATAGTGGCAGAGATGTCCGCCAATCACGGGCAGAGTTTCGAGCAGGCGATCGATATCATGCACGCGGCAAAAGAGGCGGGCGCCGACGCGGTAAAACTGCAAACCTATACTGCCGACACCTTGACGCTGGATTGCCCGCGCGACGAGTTCTATATCAGTTCCGGGCCGTGGCAGGGGCAGTACTTGCACGATCTCTACAAAACAGCCTATATGCCCTGGGAATGGCACGAGCCCCTGCAGAAAGTAGGGCGTGAGATTGGTA
>JALUYN010000404.1 GCA_027012915.1 Cellvibrionaceae bacterium | reverse complement strand
AGCGGCCAAAAATAATTGAGTGTAGAAAAACGGAGTCGTGAACTGACTGATTGAAAAATTGGGCGCCAAATCCGGCATCTGCGGGCTCTGCTCAAGCAACAGCTTAATGGCAAGACCACCAACCACAAGAAACGCCAGTAACTTCACCACCGACTCCGCCGCAACGGCGGTAATCATACCTCGCAAGCGCTCCGGACCATCGATAATGCGCGTGCCAAACAAGATCGAAAACCAGGCCATAGCCATAGCCGCCATCAGGCTCGAAATAGCATCGAACCCGGGACGCCCCTCGTCGTGCCAATCAATGGTCTCCCAGGCGATGCCCACACCCCGCAACTGCAAGGCAATGTAGGGCAGAGTTCCGATCACCACCACCAAGGTGACGATAGCCGCCAGCCTCTGGTTTTTGCCATAGCGAGAACCGATAAAGTCGGCCACTGAGGTGACCTTATTGCGGGAGCTGATTACCAGTAAACGGCGCAAGAATGGCCACCCAAAGATCACCAACAGAATGGGCCCTAAATAGATGGGAAGGTAGCCCCAGCCGGTTTCCACCGCAGTTCCCACCGCGCCCAGAAAAGTCCAGGAACTGCAGTAAACACCGATCGCCAACGTATATACCAGCGGTCGCCACCAAGGCTGCTGCAATTTGTAACTGTAACGCTCGGAAAGCCAGGCTACTGCAAACAACAGTACGCCGTATAAAAGAACCAATAGTAAAAGAAACTGACTGTCCACCCGGACTCCCGATTTTTATTATTTTGTGCAGGGAAAGTGTAACCGGTTTTTGCTGTAAACGGAGAACCGTCAACGAACGGCTTAAAAGAAACGGATTTAGACTTTGGTCTAAGAAAGACTATTAGAGCGGGAACTCAGTTAATATCGCTAAGGCGCTCCATAATCACGCTCTTGATACCATTGCGCTCTAAAGTAGACAGATCGTCCATTCGATCGAGATCAATACAGTGAAGGTGCAGGCAGGGTGTCTTGGAATCCAGTTCCCGCAGATCGCCCTTTTTCAACACCGGTAACAACGGTTTGTTTTCCGGGCGCTGGCGATTGATGATCTCCAACCCCATCTGCAGTGGCACAGCACGATAACGATTGCGACCGGAGCGAAACGGTATAGTCAGGTAGAGCCCCTTTTTGCCCACGGTTTCCCCTGGAATGATATTTAAGCCAGTGGCAAATACCGCCTCTTCCGGCAATCCTTGAAATACGTCGTGATGGGCATAGGGATTGGGCAGAATTACTAGGCGTCGCTGCTCTTCCTTGGGAAAGAAAATATTGTAGTTGGTGTATAGCTGCTCCACCGAATCGGAATAGACACAGAGTTTATTTTCGAAGCCCATGACATAGTCAATCGCGCGCTGACGCTGATTGAATGACTCCAAATCCCAAACTAAATCCTTATTGTCTGTGGCCAATTGCCCTTCCACAGTTACCTCCATCTCTGCTCAACACGTACACCAGCACGATACACTCCCACCATTAGTAGTGTAGCGCCAGCTGTCGGGAAATAAAAAGACTAATTGGTCAAATAGCCCTCAAAACCCTCAACTTAGAGCCTGATATGGACCTCTGTATCCGACAATTAAACCGGGATAACAATTTTTAACGCTTAGGCGAAACCTTTTTCACGTTGCTGAAAACCGCGTTCCAGCCAAAAATGGCGCCATTTCCAACAAAGGAAACCGCGCACTGGCTTGAAGCCAACTCAGGTACGGAGCAATAATTTAGACGCCGCAGACTGCAACGCACTGAATAGAAAGCCTGGATCTCGTGAGATCCTGCGAAAACTTATGAAGAGGAAGCAGAAACCTAGGGCCTGTTAACACTAATTCTGATACTTCTGCTGGAGACTATTTTCGCTCCCAGTCAGGCGGTATGAGCGCCATTTAGTTGTTCTAAATAAGCGAATTCCAACGCAGCTGGGGGCGAAAATAGGCCCAGCCCTTCGGGTTGCGTCTCAAATCGCGCCACTCGTTATTGCTCGTCGCTCGTTTAGAACCACTAAACTCACTTCTCGCGCCTAGATTGGCGCGATTTGAGACGCAACAGAAGCATCAGAATTAGTGTTAACAGGCCCTAAAACAATTCTACTCCATCGCTACCTTCAGCAACATCCAGCAGCTCTGTCGGAACACATTCTTCTTCTACTGAATCCAATAATTCCAGCGCCTGATCCATATCACGCGACAGCTTATTGAATACCTCATCGACCTTGAGCCCCTCGTTAAATACGCCGTTGGTCTTGCTGACACACTCGTCGGCGACTGACTCAAAGAAGGTTTCCTGCTCTTCGCTGAGAATTAGTCCGGGAATACGGGATTGAATTTTCTCGGACATATCCTCTACCGCGGAGACAATATCGCGCATCACGTGCTGATAAGAATCATCAATGGTTTGCATAACCTGCTTAACGTCCTCTGACAGCTTTCTCAATGAGGCTTTTTCTTCCTGCAACTTATGATGCTCATCCAGCGCCCGAATGCGGGCATCAATGCCTTGAACCAAGGCAAAGGTATTGTCTTTGATGGCACCGTAGCGCCGTTCGTCATCCAACGGCATGTTGCGGACCAACAACGACGCTCGACCGTAGTTAACGATACTGCGACGCCCAAAATCCACATAGCGCCCCTCATCCTGCATGTGCGACAACAACTGTGACTCCAGATCTCGCGCCATGCCATTGGCATCCATATTTTTAACTTCATAGCTACTGCGCATCTGCAGGCTACAAGAGATATCGTAATGATCAATAGAGCTGAAGAATAATTGCCCTAGCTGATCAAGGTTATCGCAGTGATGCACGCCCAATAGAAATCGGATATTCAATCCCAAATCGCTGTTATCGCTCATAACCGAGTGGGCAGTCTGGTTGGCTAGATTGAGTCGATCTCGGAGCTGCTCACTGGCTACCCGATGCATTATGGCCTTGCTGATACGTGCGCAGATTTCCTTGGGACTGCTGTCGCTGGAAAGGTAGTCGTCGAATCCCATTTCATACAGGGCGAGTTTGTCTTCCAAGTCATTGCCGGGAGACACCACCAAAATGGGCATATCCTCATCCAGCCCTTCGCTGTTGATCAAGCGCTGACACAGGGAATGATCAGTGGAATCCAGCTGCGACTGATCGAGCACAATGGCCTTACTGGTCTGCGCAAGCTGAGTTACATCATCGTGCGATGTAGCCAGCAAGACAGAATAGAACTGCTGCACACAGTTCAGCAATTCGGAGTTATCCTGGTTTTGAATAAGTAATATTGTATCGGGCTCGCGACCAGCATCCCTGTCGCTATCCTTTCCCGCAGGCATCGCACCGCGCATACCAACCTCCTGAATCCATTCGGAAAAAGCTACTGTTGCTTCACATCAGTATTGTTACAAATATCGCAAATTGCCAAATTTTATGGGACGCGGAATTCATCATTTTTATTTCTGCGGCGCCTCACAGAATATGAGCTACACTCAAGCAATAGACATCGGCCAGATAAAAATAAGTGTTTTCAACAACTTAAAAAGCCGAACATGATATTTGAAGCCCCAAGGAAGTAAGCGATGCCCGCTGAGCCGTCCGACGTAGCCCTAGAACTTTTGGAAGAACTTAAAAGACGCACAACAAAAGGGGATATCCAAGTTCCCTTGCTCCCCGAAGTCGCCAACAAGGTAATCGCCCTGTCTCAGGACGCCGACTCCGACGCACTGCAACTGGCGCTCCTGATTCAAAGCGACCCATCGCTGGCAGCCCATGTTATGCACATTGCAAACTCAGCGGCGTACACGCCCAACTCAACGCTGGTATCCCTGCAACAGGCCATTACGCGACTGGGTATGAACCTGATATGTGACATAGCAGTAGCCGCTTCTATCAGCACCAAAATGTTTAACGCACCAGGATACGAGTCCCATATTGAACACACATGGCGTCACGCGCTTCTCACCGCACTTTGGAGCAAAGAAATTGCGCGCAGCTGCCGCCTGAATGTAGAAGCCACATTCCTCTGTGGCCTATTGCACTCAATCGGTAAACCTGTGGCGCTGCAGGCCGCACTGGAAATCTGTGGACAACTGAATATGAATCCGTCGGCAGAAGTCCTGCACAGAATTGAAGAAGAGATGAGTATAGAAGTGGGGAGCTGTGTGCTGCGTCAGTGGGAAATGCCCATGATCATTTGCGAAGCATTGCAGTATTTCTACCACTATAACGATGCTCCTCACGCAAAGGAGCAGACTGCTATCGTGAACGCCGCTGCGCAATTCGCACTGCATACTCTCAGCCCTGATGAACTGGATCGCGAAGCGTTGAGCGAACTGGGTGTTTTCGGAGATTTAAATCTCTATCCCGATGAGGTTGAAGGGTTACTGAAACGCCAAAGTGATATTGTCAGCAGCATGGAGGCTATGTCTCGCTCATGAAGCATGAACACTACGACATGGTTGTTGTGGGGAGTGGGCCCGCTGGACAAAAAGCCGCGATTCAATCCGCCAAAGCTGGAAAGAAAGTTGCTCTTATCGAACGCGACCGCCTGCTCGGCGGAGCCTGTGTACATCGGGGTACCATTCCTTCAAAAACTCTTCGAGAAAACGCTCTGCGAGTCAAGCGCATGCGCCAAAACGCGGCGCTGGCCAACTTTCAGCTTAATGAAGAAATCGAACTAGCCACGTTGATCGACCGACTGGATAGTGTCTTAAAATCCCACGACGACTATATGCGCAAGCAGGTGGATAGGAACCATATCCATCGCATCCATGGCCGCGCCAAATTTCTGAATGCCAACGAGTTGCAGATTGATCGCGTCAAAGGTGATCCCCTGTTGCTCAAAGCAGATCATATTGTTATCGCTTCCGGATCGCAGCCGCGACAACCGGACAACATTCCCATCGATCATGAGAACATTTTCGACAGCGACTCGATTCTCTCGATGCTCTACCTGCCCAAAAGTTTGGTGGTACTGGGAGGCGGCGTAATCGCCAGTGAGTACGCCTCCATCTTTCAGACTTTGGGAGTCGAAGTCACCATGATCGATAAGTACCCGCGCCCCCTCGGTTTCCTCGACAAGGATCTGACAGATCTGTTTGTACGGCGCTTCGAAGCAATGGGCGGGACCTGGAAAGGCAACGCTACAGTCACCAGAGTTTATTGGGATGGACTCTCCAACGTTATCACCGAATGCGATGACGGCAGTCTAGTGCGCAGTGAAAAAATGCTGTGTGCAGCAGGTCGCGTCGCCAACGTCAAAGAGCTGCACTTGGAGAATGCCGGCTTGAGCCTGAACCAACATGGCACCCTCAGCGTCGATGACAATTTGCGTACTTCAGTGCCAAATATCTATGCCGCGGGCGATGTCATTGGTCCACCCTCGCTGGCTTCTACGTCCATGGAACAAGGACGTCGTTCCAGCTGCAATGCCCTCAATCTTCCTGTGGGGCATATGAGCCAGATGATACCCTCAGGCATTTACGGTATACCGGAACTGTCTGCCATCGGCTTGACCGAACAGCAAGCGGAGCAAAAGCACGAAGAAATTATCGTAGGCCGCGCCGTATTCTCCGAGATTGCCCGGGGCCATATTTCCGGAGAAGAAGACGGGCTTCTAAAACTTATCTGTGATGCACAAGGACGCAAGGTTCTGGGCGTCATGATTGCAGGAGAAGGCGCCACGGAATTGATTCACATCGGTCAAATGGCCATGCTGGCAGACGCCGATGTGGATATTTTTGTCGAGAGTGTTTTTAACTTTCCCACCCTGGCAGAGGCCTATCGCGTGGCAGCATTGGATGTCATTGGCAAGCGGCCTAGGGATCGAGATGCCTATTGAGAAAGCGCCCCAGAAACCACACAAAAACTGAGGGGGGGGGCTAGATCTTGCGCCACAGTTGAGCCTGTAAATCCACACAAGTAATTTTCTGACTTCGCTCGCAGATTGCCGCTACACGATCAATTTTGTAATTAATGCTCTCAGCCATCACTTCGACCGACACACCATTTGGTTTATTGTCGGATACATCTTCCAGACACTTGATAACTACGGCTTCATCGATTCGAAATTTGATCCAGAGAAACAACCACACGTGCGCAGCAATCGAGATAACGACAACCAGGGTCAATACTATGTATTCCTGCATCGTACTACTCCGCCGTGTTGGTCAGAGTGCGATAAATTCGTACATCGCGAAATTCCAGCGATTCATCCAGATCGGGTAAGGTACAAGCGTCCACCCGCGCCACTTGTTGATACGGCGGATAGTCGAAATTCTTAACCCTTGAATCCGCCACCAGCACGTCCGGGGCTTTGGCGGAAAAGCGATCCAACCACGGTAAATTGTCCCGATCATAGAGGACGTCAGCGACGATGATCAAATCAACTTCACCGGCAACGTGCTCAAAGTCATCACACAGGATCAGGTCCACTTCGTTGATTCGAGCGTTTTCTCGAGTGGCGGTCATCGCCAGCGGATCAATATCGCAGGCCACCACTTCGCGGGCACCAGCCTTCTTTGCTGCAATGGCAACCACGCCCGAGCCACACCCAAAATCCACCACCCGCTTACCGGCAACAATTTCGGGATTCGATAAAACATATTGCGCCAGCACGGCACCGGACGCCCAACAGAAGGCCCAGTAAAACGGCTGCTCCATCAACTTCATCGCTGCATCGTAGGGCAAGCGACCTGTGGGGTAGTCTTCATTCATCAAGAACAAATCAATCCCGGTATCATTGGGTAGTGTATAGCGCTCAATGCGCGCTTCAGGAACAATTTCGCAGACGATATCCGTCAGCTGTTGATGAACTTCTCTCATACGATTCAATGCTTCACTCTTATTCTTGCGCCTTTTCCTGAGTGGTTACTTCCAATCCCTTACCTGAGCCCAACATTACCGCAATCCACTCAGTATCCTTAAAATTCTCCAGAGCGATCTTAACGGTCATGGTCAGAGGCACCGACAGCAGCATTCCTACCGGCCCCAATACCCACCCCCAAAAAACCAAGGACACAAACACCACCAAGGTAGAAAGGTCCAAACCGCGCCCCATTATTCTCGGCTCGAGCACATTTCCCACCACGGTATTCACTACCACGTAACCCACGGCAACCCATATAGCGTCGAATGGACCGAGCTGAACCAACGCCAGCAATACCGCAGGGATCGCCGCCAAAATAGAGCCCAGGTTAGGCACGAAGTTGAGCATAAAGGCGAGCATAGCCCACAAAACGGGGTAATCCACGCCGAGGAACAGCAACCACAGGAGCACCAACACCCCGGTCAGCAAACTGAGTCCGGCTTTAAGTGCCATATATTGATTTATGCTGCTGGTGAATTTCTCCAACGCTTTCAAACTGTTCTGCGCCTTGCCCTGTTTGGCGTACATCATCTTGTCACTGAAGCGCACTTCTTCAGCCAACATAAAAATCACCATCAGCAGTATCAGAAAAGCGTTGGTCATAACATTACCCAGCGACGCCAGCATATTCCCCACAAAGGAAAACGCTACGCCCGGATCAAAGGTTTCTTGCCACTGCTCCTGGGGCAGCGCTATACCCAACTTATCGAGATAGGCTTTACCCTGCTGAGAAACTCCCTGCAAACGCTCTTGATACTGTGGCAGATCGCCGCGGAACTCGGCAATAGAGGCCCCTACAATTGCGCCAAAAACGAGACCAAAAGCCACAACCAGTGACACCACCAGCGCCAGCGCCAATCCGGAGGGTACCCCTCGATTCTTTAACCAACTCAGTGGCGGCGAAAATATCACAACGATAAATAATGACAGTAGAAACGGCACCAGCAGTGCTTCCGCCGATTTCATTCCCGCAACCACAACGATAAAGGCGGCAGTCACCAGAATAAAACGAGCGATAGGAGATTCCTGAGACACCATAAAAGAGTCCTTCTGTTATTTTTCCGAATCCAGTTGGCGTTTGTAACAGCGAACATCTTCAAGCAAGGGGCGCAATTTATCCAGCCCTTCGTCCGTCAAAAGGTAAATAGAGCGGCTGGAAGCTCGAGGATAGTCTTCAGCAATTTCGGCGCAGGCCTGACGTATCGACTCCAGAAAATCGTCGTGCAAAATGGGCAGCCCGCAAAACACTTCCCAGTCGTTTTCATCGGCCTGCCCCAACAACATCCATTCAAGCAAACGAATGATACGTTCCGGGCTTGCCCGGTAACGTCCTTTCTGAGTAAACATCAGAACAATCACGGCAACCAGGCAAAACAATAAAGTGGCGAGAAATGTAACAATCATGAGCAGAACATCAGGGAAAGAAAATCAGTTTTAGCGCCAGAATTACAATCACCGTAACCAACACAGGTTTAATAAGATTGGCGCCGCGATTAATCACCAGATTGGAACCAATACGAGCGCCCAATACCTGGGCCAGGGCCATGGGAATCGCGAGGCTCCAAAACACCTTTCCCGCCAATACAAATATCACCATGGAGGTGGTATTAGTGATCAAAACCAGGGGCTTGGTATGAGCCGTCGCCCGCTTGAGATTGTAGCCACGCAGCGAAGAATAGGCGACGGCAAAAAACGAACCCATGCCTGGCCCCAGAAATCCGCCATAGAAACCAATACCGCCACCAACACCCAGATCAAATTTCCGTTCACTGCAGCGCGGTTCGGTATCGTGATTCGACATGCGTGGTGAAAACCACACATAGAGCGCCAACAGCAATAAAAAATAGGGCAGCCCCTGCTTCAACAGCTCGGTATCGAGTTGTTGCACAGCCCAAGTTCCGACCAGCGCCCCAACAAAGGCGCACAGTAACGTTACTTTCATGGTTTTAAGGTCGATATGGCCCTTGCGGAAAAAGTTTACCGTGGACGAGAGGGTTCCAAAAACACTCTGAAATTTATTGGTCGCCAATGCCTGAAGCGGTGGCATACCTACGGAAAGCAGTGTCGGCAGTACAATCAAACCACCAGAACCGGCTATGGCACTGATCAACCCTGCGAGAAAGCCCACCACTATAAGAACGGAGAAGGTCACCAACGAAAATTCCACAACGCTTCTCCTTTTTTAACATTTCTATCTAGACGAGGCTATTGGTTTTCCGGGCGAATGCCCACAAAAATCTGATTGGTGTACTGCCGCAAATTTTCGGCTTGCCCTTCAAAATCATCGGTGGCAGGAACCACTTTATCCAACACCACCTCCTTGGTAGTGGCATTGAAGCCCACCACTAGAATAGGAACATTCGCGGCGTGAGCGATACGCACAAATCCTGACTTCCAGCGAGTCACCTTGCTACGAGTTCCCTCGGGCGTGATAGCCACCCAGATTTTTTCGTTGCGCTCAAACTCTGCCACCTGCTGGGCTGAAACATCCTGAGCGCGACTTCGATCAATAGGCTTACCCCCAAGCTTTTTCCAGAGCCCGGCCACTGGCCAGAAAAAGGCCTCTTTCTTCATAAAGAATGTGATCTGCAACCCAAGAGACATAATGGCCGCCATCCCCACCACAAAATCCCAGTTAGAGGTATGAGGTGCGGCCACCACCATTACTTTCTTCTCGCGAGGCAACTCGCCTTTGAATTTCCAGCCCTGCAATCGCAGCAGGTTTCGCCCAAACCAACGCACAAAGGCGTTGCCCATGGTAGGCATGGTTTCCGGAATATCCGGAACAATCTTGTCACTCATTAAATGGAACTCTTTATCTTTCTTATGAGCCCTATTTTCAGGACTTTAATGCTCTCGCGTGGCCCGGAACTGAATCTCCGGATAGCGCTCTTCCGTGAGTGACAGATTCACGCGAGTCGGAGCTAGGTACGTTAGATGACCACCACCATCAATGGCAATGTTATCCGATGCCTTACGTTTTAACTCCTCAATCTTCTTGTCATCTTCTGACTCAACCCAACGGGCCGTGGCGATATTCACCTGCTCATAGATGGCATCAACCTTGTACTCATCTTTAAGGCGATAGGCGACCACTTCAAACTGCAGCACACCGACGGCTCCCACGATGATGTCGTTGGAATTTTCAGGGAAGAACACCTGGGTGGACCCCTCTTCAGACAACTGCTTCAAACCCTTCTGCAGTTGCTTGGTTTTGAGTGGATCAGCCAGACGGATTTTTCGAAACAACTCAGGCGCAAAGTGGGGAATACCGGTAAATTTAAGAGTTTCACCTTCGGTAAACGTGTCGCCGATCTGAATGGTGCCGTGATTGTGCAACCCGATAATATCGCCTGAATAGGCTTCATCGACCAGAACCCGTTCGCCCGCTTTAAAGCTCACTGCATCGGCAATTTTTACATCCTTGCCGAAACGACAGTGTTTCATTTTCATGCCTTTTTTGTAGGCACCGGAACAGATGCGCATAAAGGCAATGCGGTCGCGATGTTTG
Source organism: Cellvibrionaceae bacterium (assembly GCA_027012915.1). The sequence continues at coordinate 984 of JALUYN010000404.1, read as the reverse complement.
GGGTCCATATTGGCTTGAATCTTAAAAACAAAGCCTGACAGTTTGTCTTCGCCGGCAGACACTTCACGACTTTCAGTTTGACGCGGCAAAGGCTTAGGCGCCCACTCCACAAAACCATCGAGCATTTCCCGAACACCGAAGTTGGCCAGAGCAGTTCCAAAGAAAACCGGGGTTAACTTGCCTTCCAGGAACGCATCCAGATCAAATTCGTGACTGGCACCACGCACCAATTCGATTTCCTCGCAGAAATCGTCGTAGTAAACACCGAGCAATTCTTTGGCGGCATCACTCTCCAGCCCCTGAATTTGGACGTCTTCTGGAATAACGTAGTTAGAGCCACGCTCAAATACATGAATGGTATCGCTGTAGAGGTTGTAAACGCCCTTAAACTCTTTACCCATGCCGATGGGCCAATTGATAGGGGCACCTTCGATTTTGAGCACCTCTTCAATCTCGTCCAACAGGTCAATCGGATCCCGAATATCACGGTCCATTTTGTTCACAAAACTGATAATGGGCGTGTCGCGCAAGCGGCATACATCCATCAGTTTGATGGTGCGTTCCTCCACACCCTTGGCACCATCAACCACCATTAACGCCGAATCCACTGCCGTCAGGGTACGGTAGGTATCTTCGGAAAAATCTTCGTGCCCAGGGGTATCCAGCAGATTAACCACTCGATCTTTGTAGGGGAACTGCATCACCGAAGAGGTTACCGAGATACCCCGCTCCTGCTCCATGCCCATCCAGTCAGAAGTAGCATGCCGGTCTGAGCCCTTGCCCTTTACAGAACCGGCGACCTGAATCAACTGTCCGAGCAGCAGCAACTTCTCGGTTATGGTGGTCTTACCCGCATCCGGGTGAGAGATGATAGCAAACGTGCGTCTCTTATTGATTTCATTGATAAAATTGGCTTCAGCCATGTATCTAAATTCCCAATTTGTACAAAGATTTATACAAAAAATAAAGTTAACTCTAAGCCCA
>JALUYN010000403.1 GCA_027012915.1 Cellvibrionaceae bacterium | reverse complement strand
GAAATTGCCAGTCTGCGCGCCAAACTCGACAAACAACGTCAGGCTATCGCCAAGCGCCCCCGAGTACGACGACTGACGTCTGTCGCCACTAAAGCCTCAGTGGATGCGGAATACATGAACAAGTGGATCAACAAAGTAGTGTTTGTTGGTAACCGCAACTTTCCAAAGGAAGCGCTTTCGCAGAAGATCTTTGGCAGCCTGCGCCTGGCCACCACACTCAAACCCAATGGCACGATTCACTCGGTGGAAATATTGCAATCTTCCGGGCATTCTGTCCTCGACAACGCAGCCTTACAAATTGTCCACCTTGCTTCGCCCTTTCCCCCTTTCCCGCCCGAAATTCGCAAAGACACCGATCAACTGGAAATCATCAGAACCTGGAACTTTGAAATCAGTGGACTCAGTACTAACTGATTTAAATTTCTAAGCACACCTTGTTTTCCATGAAGCACAGCCCAATACTGTGGGTATGGATACAAAAACCCCACACACCAAGGCAATGGTCAGTCTTAAGAACCAATTTTTGATAGCCATGCCATCGCTTAATCAGTCGTTTTTTTCGCACACCATCAGCTTGATGTGCAATCACGACGAAACGGGTGCCATGGGGCTTATCATAAACCAGCCGCTCGATGTCCCCCTTGGCGAGATCTATAGCCAAGTGGGCATTGATGATCCAGAACACTGTGCCCACGCCGATGCCCCTGTGCTATGCGGCGGACCAGTGCAGACTGATCGCGGCTTTGTACTGCACTCCCCTGAGAAGCGCTGGAATTCCACGCTGCCAGTCTCAGAAAAAGTATCACTAACTGTGTCGCTGGATGTGATACATGCGATTGCACGAGGCGAAGGGCCTGAAAAGTTTTTAGTCATGCTTGGCTATGCAGGCTGGGATGGCGGACAGCTTGAGGAAGAAATTTCCGAGAATGCTTGGCTCACGAGCGAAGCCGACGACAGCATTGTCTTTGACACGCCCATTGAGCAGCGCTGGTCAACAGCATCACAGAGCCTCGGCATCAATCTCGACCTAATACCAAGTTCGGCGGGCCATGCCTGATTCAATAATTGCCTTCGATTTCGGCACCAAGAACATTGGCGCCGCCTATGGCCAAACACTCACCAGCACTGCCACAGAACTCAGACCGCTGCCAGCACGCGACGGTATTCCCAATTGGGATGAGATTTCTAAACTTATTGAAGAGTGGCGACCAACACTGTTGATTGTGGGCCTGCCACTCAATATGGACGGCAGTAACAGCGAACTCGGCCAGCGCGCCCGCAAGTTCGGCAATCGCCTGCACGGGAGATTTGGCTTACCAGTGGAAATGGTGGACGAGCGATTGACCACTCGCGAAGCGAAGCACGAAGCCGAGGAACGGGGACATCGGGGCAACTACGGGGACAACCCAGTAGACTCCATTGCGGCCCGGTTGATTTTGGAAAGCTGGCTAAATCAGAATTGACCGGCAAAAAAAGACGAACATAAAAAAACGCTTTCCAAGGAAAGCGTTTTTTGTTTTAAGCGACAACCAACACCGGTTTACTTTGTATCTGGTGGCACCAGAGATACATTGTAAACTTTCGCCTCACGCGAAGCATCAGCCACTGCGACAAAGGTCTTCGCAGAAGACTTGGCATCGGCTTTCACCACCACTGGTGCGTCCGGTGATTCTGCGTGCATACGCTCGATGTTGGCGCGCACCGCGCGCACATCCACACGTCGACCATCCATCCAGATTTCATCATTGGCATTGATGGTGACCAGAATAGCCGCATTGTCTTCAGACGGTGGCGGTGGATTTTCCTGCTCCGGCGGCAGGTTGATATCAATGGCCTTTTCCTTCACAAAAGAGGCCGTGACAATAAAGAAAATCAGCATGATAAAGACCACATCCAACATGGGCGTCAGATCAATTTCACTGCTTTCTTCTTCTGCTTTATGTTTTCTTCTACGGCTCACAGGGATAACCTCAAAATCTGTTGCTAATCGCGATTAAATCTTCAGCTGCTCTTCACGCTTCAGCTCACCTTCAGCGAACTGCACCCACTGCACGGCAAACTTTTTACTGCGATCATCTTTCGCTGCTTTCTTAAAGTGCTTAATGCCATCGGCGTATTTCTTCTGATTAACCAAAGACATACCCATAACGATGTGCAGCTGATCGACGCGCTTGATACCGCCGCGCTTCAGAGCTTTATTGCCCGTGCTGATAGCAGCTTCAAAGTTATCATTGTCGAGATAGATTCCAGCGAGGCGCGCGTAGAGATCACCTTTGTCAGATTTGGCCGCAGCCTTCTCCATTTCGGGAATAGACTTCTTAATTTCCTGAGCCAAGCGCCATGCGGTAGCCAGCACTTCCAAGTTCTTGGAGGTCTCTTCGATCTGCTTGTTCTTGATACCTTTATCGATGATTTTGGCAGCCTTGTATGGTGCGTCTTCACCCATAAACAGGTATGCCAGATTCATCAGCTCTTTCTCTTTGGTGACTGCACCCATAATGTAGGCAGTTTCCAAACTGTGCAGCTGATCTTTTTCACGACCAGTGACACCGTACATACCGGATAACTGTTTCCAGTAAGTCGGCTTGGAATAGTGTTTCACCAGTTTTTGCAGAATGTCGATAACCTTTTTGTTATCACCCTTATCGTAGTAAACCGCGCGCTGCAGGGTGTACCAGTTTTCCTTTGGCACCTTACCCTTGGACTCGAAACGCTCTACCGCAGTATCGATATTGGTCATGGCCTGCTTCATATCGCCCAACTGGTAGTAACCCTGAGCTAACAATACGTAGGCATCCGCACCAACAATCGGCTGAATAGACATCCACTCTTTTAACAGCTTGATGGCACCCTTGTAGTCTTCCTGAACAAACTTCAGTTGCGCCAGAGTGTACAAAGTACCCAGTTTCAAGGCATCGCTGAGCTGATCTTCGCCAAGAACTTTCTCATAGTAGCGAATCGCTGTGGGGTACTTTTCCAGGGAGTAATTTACCCAGGCAAAGTAGTTCCAGAGATTGGCTTTTTCAAAGCTGGTGTACTTGGGCGCTTTACTCTTTTCCAGACCCATTAGCACCTGCAACGCGCCATTCCAGTCCTCTGCGTCGGTCTTTTCCTGAACCTTGGCAAAATCCTTAAACACCGGTTGTCGTAGCGAGTAGCTTTTCTTGGTCTTGCGCTGTGGCTTGCTCTGCTCCTGAGCTGCAACGGTCGAAGACTGAAATGCCGACACACCCAAAGCGTCGGCCGTCAGATCGGCGGCCATTGGCACCAGACCAACCGGTACCGCCAACAACAGGCTTTTTGTGAATTTTCTTATCATTGCTGATTCACCGCTCTATTGGTATTGCCGCTTACTTGGCAATAGCAAAGGTAATTTTGTTCTGAACGCCCGGTACTTCTACCGCTTCACCATCGATAACCCGAGGCTTGTACTTGAACTTCAGCGCCGCTTTTAATGCCGCGCGATCAAATACTTTCTCAGGTTGAGCCTCCACTACAAACGGATCGCGAACGGAACCATTGGTAGTAACGGTAAACTCGACAATTACGTACCCTTCAATACCACGTTGCAATGCACGTCGCGGATAGTTGGGCTGCACCTTAACAATCGGCAGGTATTCACCATCGGAACCAAAACCACCCACACCTTTTACGTTGAGGTTCGGTTTGATACGTGGCGCATTCATATTGAGAGCACCCGGATCAATATCCGGCTGATCGAATTCTGGCTCCGGCATATCAGGTGGAGGCTCTTCCGGATCTTCCGGCTTTTCGGGCTTTGCCGTGTCGTATTGCGTTTCAATCTCACGCTCCGGCATGTGAATGTCGGCAATCTTGCGCTCTTCAACGTCTTCCGGCGGCTTGGTGTCCGCAGCAATCAACGCGTGCATCAAGAACAACAACCCAAAGGTTGTGGCTCCGGCCAGCACTACGGCCAATGCAATTCTTGCGAGTTTCATAGCGTTTCTTTGATCCGTGTGAATTTATTTCTTCTCAGTCGATACTGAGACGTCAAGCACGCCTGCCTCGTTGGCAGCTTTTGCCACCTTGGTCATGGCCTCAATGCTCGCTTCGTCATCCGCCTGAACCACAACGGTTCCCTTGGGGTTCTCAGCGTGCAAGCGTTCAATGTGGCTTTTCACAGTGCGAATATCGATGCGCTGCTTATCAATCCAAACCTCATTGTTGCCATTGATCGCAATCAGAATACTGGCGTTCTTCTTCAACTCAGAAGTTGTCGCCTCTGGACGATTGACCTCGATGCCAGGCTCTTTAATAAAAGACGCCGTCACAATAAAGAAGATCAACATGATAAAGACCACGTCCAGCATGGGCGTCAAGTCAATGGCATTCTGATCTTCTTCTGCGGCTCTGCTTTTTCTAGCCATAAAAAATATCTGCTTGTCTTAAATTTAGGGGTTAAGACCTTAGGGAATCACCAGACTCTTTGAGCCCTAGTGATCCATTGTCAGATGGTCTTCCAGCAGTTGATTTTCACGCTCGGCGGTTCGTTCCACGTAAGTGTTACCAAACACGCCCGACAGTGCTGCAACCATGCCAGCCATGGTGGGGATGGTGGCTTTGGAAACACCACCGGCCATGGACTTGGCATCACCACCACCGGTGACTGCCAGCACGTTAAACACTTCGATCATTCCCGTTACGGTACCCAGCAGCCCCAACAAAGGAGCCAGAGCAACCAGAGTGGTGATCATGTCCATGTTCACGGACACGTTTTGTTTCACTCGGGAAATCAGCGCAAAGCGCACCTGGTGGGCATTCCAGGACTTGCGCTCGGAGCGCGCCTCCCAGGAGTCCAACGCGCCCTGAACGTCTTTTTTCAGGGCCCCGTGGAAATACCAGATGCGTTCAAAAATCAACGACCACATGACAAAGGTAAGGGCGGCGATCATCCATAGGACATTACCACCCTGATCCATAAAGGCCTTAATGGCGGACAATGCATCCATTAATGCCAACATGTGCGTCTCTCCTACTTCTCAGCGTTTTCAGCGATGATGCCTGCACTCTGCTCTTCCAGAATGTGCAGAACACGCTTGGCACGACCGTTAACCAGGGTGTGCAGCAGCACGGTTGGGATAGCCACAACCAGACCCAGTACGGTAGTTACCAGTGCACCGGAGATACCGCCGGCCATGGCCTTAGGATCGCCCGCACCGAAGATAGTGATCGCTTGGAAGGTAATGATCATACCGGTTACGGTACCCAGCAGACCCAACAGCGGCGCGACCATGGAGATAATCTTCAGCAGGTTGAGACCAGACTCAATCGCTGGGCGTTCTTTCAGAACCGCTTCTTCCAGCTTCAGTTCCAGAGTTTCGCCGTCCAGCCCTTTGTTGTCTTCAGCTACTTTCAACACGCGACCCAGCGGGTTGTTGGTGTTGGCTTCAGAGGACTTCAGCTGCGCGGAAACTTTGGCGCTGACACCGGCCAGAACGATGGCACGGAAGATCGCCAGTAATACGGCAAACACGCCCACTGCGGAAATGATGTAGCCCACCAGGCCACCTTGATGCCAACGCTCTTCCAGAGACGGGCTATTGATCAGGGCGGACAAGTAAGAACCACCGGTAGGACCAGTAGGGTCAATACCAACGCGGGTAAAACCACCAGTAGATCCAGCCAAATCAGAAGCAGCGCTCAGGTATTTGGCTTCCGGCTGGCGGGTCAGCTCAGACATTTTTTCGCCGTTGGAAACGAATTCCAGGTAGCGGCCTTCAGACAACAAATTGAAGTTACCGATACGTACAACTTCCTGATTAGCCTGCTCACCGTTGGGCTTGATTACAGTGCCGTTGAATTTAACAACTCTGCTACCCTCAATGGTTTCACGCTGAATCTCGTACCACAGCCGCTCGATTTCTTCGATAGTCGGCAACTGAGTAGCGCTGTTCATTTTTTCAATCAACTCATCCAGGAACTCGGCGCGGCCTGGCAACTGTGCAGAAACGATAGAGGTGCTCAGATTGCTGCGCAGGTCACCGGCAGTAGACGTCAGGTGTCCGAACAGTTCTTTCAGAGAACCCAGACGCTCTTGCAACTGCTGACGCTTGGCGTTTACAGCCAGCTCCTGCTTCTCGTAGGTTTTTTCCAAACGGGCAGAACGTGCTTCTTCATCAGCCTTGGTTTTCTTGGCCTGATTCAGCATGTTCTTCTGATTGGCTTTCTGACGACGGAACTCGGCCTCACGCTTTTTGTGATCCTTGGATTCCGCGATCTTGCTCTGCCTCACCATTTGCAGCAGCTGATCGAGAGATTGTGCTTTCTCTTCGGCCACGGCCACATTGACGCTCATCAGACCCGCTACGGCAATTGCGGCCGCACGTTTTACAAATGTCAGTTTCATTGCGCTGCCTCCGGAGCCACAATCGGCAAGTTCATGATATCGATAGACGCTTGCTTCTTCGCAATGCGAATGCCCTTCAGGATAGCGCTGCGGTATTCAGCAGAATCTACTGGCACCCACTGGCGCTGAGTTTGATCCCAAGCGCCGGATAGCTCGGTATCCTTGGTTTGGTACATCAGGGCAATACGACCTACCAAGAGAATATTAACTTCGCGCTCCTGGCCATTGATCTCCAGAGTATCTTCGTAGGTGTCGATCTTGCGGCCGTACTCAGATTCGATCTGATAGGCTTCCAGCACCTGACGGAATTTCTCGGCAACGGTGATATCGGTGCGTTCCTGAATGTTGCGAAGCTGAGCTACGCGCTCCAGGCGCTCTTGTTTGTAGATGGGCACATCCAACTCAACAAACTGCTCCAAACCTTCCAACATTTTCAGAATCAGTGGCTGAATCTGGCGTTCGATAACGGTGACGTTCTCAATAGACGCCTCCAACTGAGTGATCACTTCCAATTGATTGGCGATCTGCTTTTCCAGCTGGGAGTTATAAACCCGCAAACCTTCAATTTGCTTGTTTACCACCTTGAAGTCCGCCAGCAATTTGCTGGTGTCATCAGCAATTTTGTCAATGCGCTGTTGTGAAGCCACTGCTTGTGCAGTCTTGGATTCACCCACTTTCAAAATGGCATTGACCGAGGTTTCCGCCTGGACGCCACCCGCAAAGATACTTGCGGACAAGGCAGCAGACAGGGCTACGGCTTTGAGTTGTTGTGTTTTCATATTTCCCCTCTAGATGGGTCCGGTTTGTGACTGTAGCTGCGAAGCTGGAAACTCCTGGGCTACAGTTATAACGTCTTTCGCCTGCCACCCAGACCTCAACGGCGGGAACAGGTTCAATTCAAACTAGTTTGTATTCACACAGACAAGGCCACGCGGTGAAAGCACGGAGTTGTTATGGCTTTCGGCATGGGTTCTCGACAACGTCTTGCCAATCGAGATGCGGCAGCGACAAAAGGTCACCCACCACGTCTCGCGCGGAGAACATTTGCACAATGTGAAATGAATTGCCGTGAACCCGGAAACGATATTATCTAACGTTATAGTTCCGAGCTCGGGCAACAGCCTGCGGGAATCGCAGATTTCTAAGGTTAAGGATTAGAGCGTACTTTGTGTACATATTCAACGCTCTGCCCAGTTCCGCCCTCTCTTTCATCTCAAAATGGCTACTTTTCACCATTAAAAAATGGGGGCTTTTAAACTACGCTAGTTTCTTTTGTAGGTCACAAAACTGTAACTGATTGGCGCACCATCCAACTCGGCAGGATAGCTTTCGGACCGCTCGACTTCGCGCCACTGAGTGTTCAGAATTTCCGGGAAATGAGCATCGCCCTGCAACTCGGCACCCACCTCAGTGACGTACAAAGTTTCCGCCAGAGACAGCGCCTCGCGATAGATCTCCGCACCGCCAATGACCATCACCTCGCCCACACTGGCCTCTGCAGCTGCACTGCGCCCCATAGCCAGAGCCTCATCCAACGAGTGGGTTACCGCAACCCCGTCGGCCTGCCAATCGGATTGTCGGGTAATGACGATATTTTTTCGCCCCGGCAGCGGCCGACCAATGGATTCGAAAGTTTTGCGCCCCATGACAATGGGCTTGCCCATGGTCACTGACTTAAAGTACTTGAGATCCTCCGGCAGATGCCAGGGCAAGCGATTTTCAATACCAATCACACGATTGCTCGACTGGGCGACGATAATGGCCAGAGAGGCTTCAGCACTCATATTGCGATCCTGATTAACGGTTAATTCCAACTGAAACTAGACGGAGAAGGGATAGGCGATGGGCTCGTGGCATTGATAACCCTCGACCTCAAAATCATCCATAGTGACCCAGGTCTCCAGGTCCTCGAGAGATTTAATGTCCGGATTAATATGCAGCTTGGGCGAAGCGAAGGGCTCGCGCTTGAGCTGCACATCGCGCATCAGCCCCAGTTGATCCTCGTATATGTGAGCATTCACTATCTTGTGATATGCCTTTCCAGGCTTGTGGCCAGTAATCTGCGCCACTAACGCTAGCAACACGAATACCTGCAACTGATTGAAATTGAGCCCCAGAGGCACGTCGCAGGAGCGCTGATAGGACGTCAAAAACAGCGTATCACCCAGCAGCGAAAAGTTATGGGTGTGCATGCACGGACGCAAACAGCCCATATGAAACTCGCCGGGATTGTAGAACGACAGAATTTCCCCGCGATCATCGATACCCCGCTTAAGGTTATCCACCAACTTGCGAAACTGATCCACCGAGCCACCGTCCGGCTTGGCCCAACTGCGCCCCTGAACACCGTAGACACGCCCCATGTCGTCCTCGCCCTTGCGGTGCGGATTGGCCAACCAGGCGGCATTTTCATTGGCATTGGCGTCCCAGGTTTTGGTGCCCAGGGCGCGAAAATCCGCAGCATTACTGTAGCCGCGCAGATAACCCAGAATCTCTGCGATAGCGCTCTTCCAATAGCTCTTGCGCGTGGTAATCAAGGGAAATTCATTGCTGCCCACATCGTAGGTGAGATCGGCGTCGATAACCGTCAGACAGCGCTTGCCGGTGCGCTCGTTCTCGATCCAAACACCCTCATCGATAATGCGCTGACACAATTCCAAATACTGCTTCATGATTTCCCAACTTGTTGTTTGCGTTTCTTTTTAGAGGCCTTAGTCGCGGAGTTAGCGGGCAGCTGTTGCTCATACTCATGCTCGATAATGTTGCGCCGGTAAGCCCACACAAGGAATACCAATCCCGCAACGATCATGGGCAGACTCAGCAACTGACCGCGAGTCATCCAACCCAGCATATCAAAACCAATATGGCTGTCAGGTTCCCTCACAAACTCCACTGTAAAGCGGAAGCTGCCATACAGTAGCAGGAACAGACCACCGGCGGCCATGCGCGGTCGGGGTTTCGAAGTGAACCAGAACAACACCAGAAACAGCAGCAACCCTTCCAGGGCTGCCTGATACAACTGCGAAGGATGACGCACCAAGCCCAACGGATCACGAGGGAACACCATACCCAACGTAAAATCCGTGGGCCTGCCCCACAACTCTTGCCCGATAAAGTTGCCCAAACGCCCCAAACCCAGACCAATTGGGACCAACGGCGCAACAAAATCGGTCATGGCAAAAAATGGCCTGTCAATTTTGCGGCTGTAGACATAGATCGCGGCAATCACACCCAACATACCACCGTGGAACGACATACCACCTTCCCACACGCGCAGCAGCCACAGCGGATCTTCAAGAAAGCGGTCAAAGTGGTAAAACAGCACGTAGCCAAAACGGCCACCGAGAATCACTCCCATGGCACCGTAAACGATCAGGTCTTCCACCTGATCGGGGCGACAGGGTGACTGAGGACGCGCCGCTCTGCGCATGGCCAGCTTCCAGGCCGCGGCAAACCCCAGCAGGTACATCAAACCGTACCAGTGCACTTTGAGCGGCCCAATTGCAAAGGCGACGGGATCTATTTCCGGGTAACTCAACATAGGTTGTCCTAATTTAATGGTCTACAACAAACCACTGATCAGCAATTCAGCCGCAATCAGCAACAGCACAATAGCAAAGCCCTTTTGCAGTTTTTCGGCAGGCAGACGATGCGCCAGTTTGGCGCCGATGCGCGATGCCGGGGCGCTGAAAACCACGATTCCCAGGAACGCAGGTGCGTAAAAATAGCCAAACGACCAATCTGGCAACGACTGTTGTTGCCAGCCCTGGTACATAAACGACAGCAATCCAGAGATGGCAATGGGCAGCCCCAATGCTGCAGAGGTCGCCACGGCACGCGCCATGGGTACGTCACAATAGCGCAAAAACGGTACCGTCAGGGAACCGCCACCGATACCAAACATCGCCGAGAGACTGCCAATCAACGTACCAGCAACACCGCGCCCTAATGTGCCTGGCAGTTTTCGCTCACCGGCCGCCAGACTGCGCAACATGGTCACAGCAACAAAAATCAGAAAACCGGCAAAGGCAAACTGCAACTCGACGCCAGCCAACCAGGAAGCCAACAAGCCACCCAACCAGCCACCAATTAAGACTCCCGGCACCAGAGGCCAGAGTATGCTGGTATCGACAGCGCCCTTTTGCCAATGGGTGCGACTGGCTATCGTTGCAGTCACAACAATACATCCCAAAGAGGTGCCCACCGCCAGATGCGTCAAAATCGACTCAGGGAAATTTAAGGCGGCAAAGGTGTATATGAGTGCTGGCACGATCACCACGCCGCCACCGAGCCCAAACAGACCTGCAATCAGTCCGGCTACCACGCCGACTACGGCAAACACCAACAACAGAGTTAACATAATTATCGAACCTTAAAACGTGGCCGGCATTATACGGTATTCATCGCCGCTGAAAATCGCTACTCTTCACCGGTACAACGTTGAAGGTCCTAAAACTGTCATGTGCCTTATATTGTTTGCCTTGGAGCAACACCCCGAACTGCCCCTGATTGTTGCAGCTAATCGCGATGAGTTTTTCGAGCGTCCGGCAAAACCCGCAACTTTCTGGGATGACGACCCCATTTACGCCGGCAGAGATTTGTCAGCAGGCGGTACCTGGCTGGGTATCAACAGAAATGGGGATTTCGCTGCGCTGACCAACTACCGCGAACCGGGCAGCATCCACCCGGAGCAAGCCATGGCCACCCGGGGCGAGCTGCCCGTCAGCTATCTGCGTCAGGCACAGGACGGCGATGCTCTAGGCGATTACCTAGCACAACTGGAGACCACTCAAACCCGCTACAATGGCTATAACCTGCTGTTTGGCAGCCCCAAACACCTGGCCTACTTTTCCAATCGCGGCCACGCCAAAATGCGTATCCCCCCGGGTATTTACGGTTTGAGCAACGGCTTGATGGACACACCTTGGCCCAAGGTAAAAACGGGCAAGCAGGCCTTGAGCGAGATAATTCAAACCGACCTTGGCA
>JALUYN010000402.1 GCA_027012915.1 Cellvibrionaceae bacterium | reverse complement strand
AGGCGACCTGCTTGTCGAAGATAACGGTTACGGCCCCAAATTATGGCCCACTCTTTGTGGCTGTCGGTGGCGGTGGCGGCGACATAGCCATCCAGCTCGAGGGCGACCCCCAGGCTCTGCGTGAGCTGGAGAAGAAATTGAGGGAGTTGGCCTCTTGTAAATTGGCACACGCTGTGGCAGAGGCGGAACTGAAAAGCATGCTTTCTCCAGCCCAGATTCAGGAGCTGATTCATACGATGGCGGCTGCTATCATGGGCGAGGTTGCGAATTCCATCGGTTATGAAGGCTCCAATCAAACCATGATCGGGGTAGGCATGGTGTTTTTGAATCGTTTCGGGGCACCACTTGGGCCACAGAGTGGTTCGATAAGTGCGGCAGCATCCGGCTTTGGCAGTCTCCAAAAAGGCCATTTGGGATATACGGCTATCGGAAATGCAGGTTCTTTCACCGGGCTAAATGCAACAGCCTATGCACAAGCGCTTTCTATAGCGCGGGGGATCGTGAGTGGACAGATTCAGAACCTCGCAGGATGGCTTGAAAATGCGAATTTTGAAAAACAGTTGACCAATACCACCTTCTATCCCAACACCATACCGGGGTCTGTTACCCAACCTCATACGCCAACAGCAACCTACTTTTCTTGTGGGAAATTATCTGGCGTTCCCGACTGACCGAGGAGAAGAGAACATGGCTAAAGGCTGGATTATGGAACTGACATTTGGGGCAGTCTTTGTATGCATGTCAATGCCTGCCATAGCCCAGCCCACACCACAAACGATGCGGACTGTGCAATGCCATCCCAGTGGTACATTGAAGCGGCTCTTTCTATTGTCTCAGACTGGCGTACTTTCCGTGGCCTTCTCTCCACATCAGCGCGATTTGTACATTTTGGAATCGACTATATCGCCTGTAACCACCTCAATGAGTGCACGAGGTGTCGAACTAGTGCGCAAGATAGACCTCGACACGGGCAAGGTAATAGGAACGATTTATCTACAAAAACCAGGGCCTGGGCTACATTCCACACTCAGTTCCACAGCTACTGGCTCTATGGCTTTAAGCCAAAACGGTCACCGGCTTTATGTTGCGGACGATCAACAGCGTATTAATGTGATCAGCACACTGCGCTGGAAGGTGCTGCGCCGTTTCCCGGTTTTGCCACTGGATCCGAGGCAGATTCTGCTTTCTCCAAGCGGAAAAACGCTCTTTGTCCGCTCCAACCTTATTCCCTCTTATGGTTTTGCATTGGCGGCCTATGCGACGGCGACGGGCAAGAGGGAGTGGATTTCATCCTATGAGCCGGGGCACTTTAATTTTATGAGCCTCGCCTATTGGCCAGCGGAAAGGAGCCTGGTTTCCGCCGTACTGGGCACCACTCCCTACAACACGGTGGGGGGCGATCAGGGGCTGCGCCTCATTGATCCAAAGACAGGCCGGTTAGGGCGCACGGTGGTACGCGGCCCGTTTGCCTTTGCCGTGCCGGGTCGGGGTCTGACGCTGTATGCTGCCCGCTATTCCAACAATGCTGCGATTGCCAGCATGGATCTGCTGCGCCTTGAGGGTGAGAGCAGCAAGATCACGGCGGAGGTGTCTAACCTGAAGGGGCTCGGCGAGCTTGCATATAACGTCACTGACAATGTTTTGTACGCGGGTTATTTATCCAGCAAGCCTGATCAGAGTGTTTTTACTGCTTACGAGTCAACCTCACTCAAGCCCTTGGCTTCTGTGACTTGCAACAGCTTTATGCTGGCTGGTTCTATGGGATTCATGCGGGTGGCAAAACACCGTAACGGGATCTATGTAGTAGGACCATATTGGCTGTGGTTACTGAAGACGAATAAAGTAGGCATTTTCGCGCGATAAGATGAGAGAATAAAGCAACGCGGGGAAAAGGGGGGAAAAGGGGGGGGGAAAAGGGGACAGATTTATTTTTCTTAACGACTCGCTCGGCGAGATCACGCGCCA
>JALUYN010000401.1 GCA_027012915.1 Cellvibrionaceae bacterium | reverse complement strand
CACCATTGATTAGCGAATTATTGCCGCATAAAGATGAGATTGATCCCAAGTATGGGTTTCTGTTTTCTGCTCCGGAAACGGACGACATGGGTAACCCAACGTTGGTGCGATACAGTCGAAAAACCAAAGAACAGTACGTTCAGTCCGAAATAGAAGGCAAGGCCAGTGGCTGGAAAGCCTTCTATCAGGATGGCAAATGGGTCGCATCTGGCACGGCCAATAAGAAGAAAAAGGCGCCTGCAAAGAAGGCTCCTGCCAAGAAGAAAGCGAAGAGTTGAAGCAGGCGGAAAAGTAAATGCTAAACCCCTTTCAGCCCAAGGTGCACCAGAAGCTGGCTCACACGCGTTTGCTGCTGGCGATGGCGCAAGAGTGCGGCGCAGATTTAATGGATCGTCAGAAATCCGAGGCCTTGTTGTCAGCTGCGGTGATGAGCCTTGGTGTAGCATTTACGTTGTATCTGAAAGAGCTGGCGGCCAATCACCAGCTTTCCGGTGTCGAGCAGATTCATACATTCGAGCAGTTGCAGTATGCTCTCACGAGTTCAGGAAAGGTGGAAACAGCTGTGGCGGAGCTCGACGCTCTCATGGCCGATGGCTGGGTGGGAGAACTGCAGTTAGCGGTCCATCAAGCTCAGTACCCTGCGCCTGCTGTGCCGTTGCAGGGTAGTGTTCAAATGATCAATGCGGTATCCGCGCCAGAGTTTTCTGCAACCGAAGCTTGGTTGCTCAGTTCTCTTACTGCTTTTGAGCAGATGACTGATCGTCAGCGTCATTCAAATCTCGAATACTGACAAAGCTATCCGTAAGTAGACTGTGGCGCAGGCTTTTTGCTCGTATTTGGCGCGCTTTGGCAGTCGTTGACGATAGTGCTGCGCTGAGGTGAGTGTTACAATAAAGATGTCGACTAAACAGTGGGTTTGGTCTTTTCTTATACCTCCAGTGGAGTTCTTATGCCGTCGCCCCTTTATGAAATCGTTGAACTGACTGATGGTGCTATTGCATTGCGCCCTGCGGACGGTGACGGTGAGGCTCTGGTAACTATTAAGCTTTCCAGCAGTGCATCTGAGTTTTTGGGCGAGGACAAGATCGAGGTGGTAAAGGCTATGATCGAGGCGGGCTTTGAGGCCGTGGCAGAGATCAATGAGCGCGAATACACCAATTCATCTTCTGAATTTAGCTCTTCAACGGTACACTGATCCCCAGTCGAGGGTCATTTGTAGTTGACCATTAGCCCTCGACATTTGCCGTTTTGAGCGGCGCTTTCCATATATTGCAGTTCTTGCTCCCCCAGTGATCCCGGGGTACCAATTACACATTCGCTGGTTCCGGTGTTGAGTGCTTCCCAGATTACCCAACGGCTGTCTTCGCCGTTGGGGGCGTACAGCATTTGCAGCTTCCTGGTATCTACACCGTAGGCCTGCAGCTGTTTCTTGCTAACTCTCTGATCCACAACCCAGGTCACCCAGCGATCGCTAGAGCGAGTGAGGTGGGAAATCATAGGCAATAGCACCATGGCCTGATCCGGGCTGTGTTTCGTCAGTACCAATTCAGTAATGGAAGAGCTGCTAGCCGGAGCAGATGAAGCGACTGAATGCTCGTACTTTGCTGCTTCGATCTGGGAATATGCTGCATTCATGGTGCGTGCCTCAGGTATCAATTGATTTTCTGCAAATTAGTCGCGGCGAAGAACACCAACGCTCAGGCCTTCGATTGCAAAGCTGCTTTCGCGCAGGTCTACCTTAATCACGTCAAACTCTTCGTTTTCAGGGTGCAGCTCGACAATGGGGTTGCCAGCTTCCTGATTCAATCTCTTCACGGTCACCTCGTCATCGACGCGTGCTACTACAACGTCGCCGTTGCGAGCTTGTTCGGTTTTGTGAACAGCCAGCAGATCGCCATCCATGATGCCAATGTCTTTCATACTTTGGCCGGTAACACGCAAAAAGTAGTCTGCCGCTGGGCGGAAGAAATCACTGGGAAGGGAGCAGTAGTCTTCGATGTTCTCGGTGGCAAGTACCGGGTTGCCCGCCGCGACGCGGCCTACGATGGGAATACCGGTAACAGCTTCTGGCAGTCGAATGCCTCGCGAGGCACCGGCGACCATTTCAATCGCCCCTTTACGGGCGAGGGCTTTCAGGTGTTCTTCTGCGGCATTGGCAGAGCGGAAACCAAGCTCCTTGGCGATCTCCGCACGGGTTGGAGGGTAGCCGGTCTCGTCGACGTAACGCTTGATCAGATCCAGAATTTCCTGCTGTCTGGCTGTGAGTTTGATCATTAAAACACCTCATGTGTATTTTTATACAGTACATGTAATTATATACAGTGTTTTGAGGTGCGCAAGTAATAATTTTGGAATGGCTCAGAAATCGTCGAATCCGGTAAATAGGTCCGGTTCAATACTTTGCAAAGGGCTGTTCCAGTTGTCGGGGGAAGGTGAACGGTCGTATAGGTGATCGTCTGCGAATTCAAACGCCGCCTCTGCGTCCTTGGGGGGAGCTACATTGTTGGGGTGAATTTGTTGCCACTGGTCGTTGTCGAACTCTCCAACCTCGCCATCAATGTACTGGATCTCGATTGTTCCTCGGTCTGTATCCATTGCGACGATTTCAAAGTATTGGTCTTCTTGGGCGTCGTAGTACCAGTTACCGATGAGTGGGGGTTGTGAGCTCGCCATGGTGTTGCTCCTTATACTTGAGTGGGCTTTCTGCGGAACATACCATCTTTTATTTTTCGGTTTAAATGTGTTCGCATGGGTCAAAATTCATGCTTCTTGTTGCGCCTCAGTTTAAGTATCGTGGCTAAGTTTTTCTTTTTTGTATGAATTCGTTCCGGCTCTCAATGAGAGCCGGATGATGGTGAAAATTAATTTGACTATGCAGCTTCTTTGACAGAAAAAAACAATCTAATGAGTGCTGATTTGACGCCTTCCTTGACACACTTTTGTTCTAAACGTATGTTCTAGACCGCGTGATAACTGACTGATTATGTAGGTGAAAATGGCTCAGCCCGACACGATAGAACGAATTTTGGACTCTGCGGCTGCGCTGTTTGCGGAACGAGGTTATACAGAGACGTCTCTGCGTACCATTACCAGTACCGCTAACGTCAATCTGGCGGCGGTTAACTATCACTTTGGCTCTAAAAAAGCGCTAATTCAGGCGGTATTTGCGCGCTACCTGACGCCATTCTGCAGTTATCTCAATTCCAATCTCAATGAGGCAGAAGCTCGGCAGGGGGCACCCCTTGATGTCGATGAAGCCATTGAAATTCTGTTCTCCAGCTTATTTCAGTCCGCGCGAGAAGTGGATTCCAATCCGGAACAGTTTATGCGCCTGTTGGGCCTGGCTTATACCCAATCCCAGGACCACCTGCGACACTTTATTATCAAGGAATATGGCGAAACCTACGCCAGGTTCATGGATATCCTGCGACTTGCCCTGCCAGATGTGGACCCAACCGTTTTCTTCTGGCGTTTGTACTTTATGCTTGGTGCCTCTGTGTTCACGTTGTCCAGTTATAAACCCATTAACAATATCTCGGTCGCGGACTTCGATCAGGATCGCAGTATTGAAGATGTGGTGTCTTTTCTGATCCCATCGATCACCATTTTGCTGCGTGGTAGCGCAGAGTAATATTTCCATACAGTCTGGGTAAGCCTATGAAACTTGGTCCATTGATTTTGGATCTGCAGGACAAAACCTTGTCCTCTGAGGAAAAGCAGTTGTTGCTCGATCCATGTGTTGGCGGGGTGATTCTGTTTTCTCGCAATATTGGCGATTATCAGGAGCTCGTATCTCTGACGCAAAGTATTCGCGCGTTGCGGCCTGAGCTACTGATCTGCGTCGATCAAGAGGGTGGCCGAGTGCAGCGCTGCAAGGACGGATTCACGAGAATTCCCCCCATGCAGATATTTGCAAGCCTCTATCGCAATGATTCTCGAGAGGCTCTGCTGCGCGCCAGCGACTGTGGTTGGTTGCTGGCTTCAGAAGTACTCGCTGCAGGTATCGATTTCAGCTTTACACCGGTACTCGATGTAGATGATGACTACTGCAGTGTTATTGGCGACCGCGCTTTTGCGGATGATCCGGATATCGTTACTGAATTGTCGCGGGCGTTTATTGCCGGCGCTCATGAAGCCGGGATGAAAGTTACAGGCAAACATTTCCCGGGGCATGGTTCTGTTCGTGGAGACAGTCACTTGGAGCTTCCTGTGGACCCTCGTTCCTGGGAGGAAATACGTGACGCCGATCTGATCCCGTTTGCTGATCAGATAAAAGGGGCTGCGGCGATTGACGCCATAATGCCTGCGCACATCTTGTTTCCCGCAGTGGACGAAAAACAACCTGTGGGTTTTTCCAAGCCCTGGCTGCAACAGATACTGCGTCAAAAGCTCGAATTCGATGGTGTGATCTTCAGTGATGACCTGACGATGGAGGGGGCTGCGATTGCCGGCAGTTATCGCAATCGTGCGCAACTGGCGCTCGAAGCCGGATGCGACGTGATTCTGGTGTGCAATAACCGAGAGGGGGCTTTGGAGGTGATCGAAGCTCTGAACTCCGGGCCTGAACACAATGCCGAGCGCCGCTCACTTGAGCTGATGCAGCCTGACCATACAGTGAGTCTGCTGGATTTACAGGCTCATCCGCGCTGGATTGAAACTCGACACTGGTTAACCGAACAACTTTGAGGGTAGGGATATGCCAGAACAGTTTATGTCGGAACTGCAACAAATGATTAATCGGGAAAATTACTGGATCGGTCATATTTTCCTGGTGGTGTTTGTAACGTTACTGGCGGCTTACTTCAGCCGTAAAGTCATGAACAAGCTGATGCTGCGTGCACAGAAAACCCACAATCTATGGGACGACGCCTTAGTCGGAGCAGCGCAACAACCAGTGGGCTATGCCATATGGTTAGTCGGCCTGACGGTGGCCTCGCAGCTGACCCTCGAGCGTTCTGATAGCGAGCTGCTGCAGTTCGTATTACCTGTTCGCAAAATTGGTGTCATGGTGCTGATCGCTTGGTTACTGGTGAGATTGATTCGGCGAGTCGAAGCCAATCTCATGGACCCCGAGTTCACCAAGAAACCCATGGACGAAACTACCGTGTCGGCAATCGGTAAGCTGCTGCGTGTCTCGGTCATAATTACCACCGTGTTGGTTGTGTTGCAATCCATGGGGTATAGCATTTCCGGAGTACTGGCATTCGGCGGAATTGGCGGTATTGCTGTAGGTTTTGCCGCAAAAGATCTGTTGGCCAACTTTTTTGGTGGCCTAATGATTTATCTGGACCGGCCTTTTAGTGTTGGTGACTGGATACGATCTCCCGATCAGGAGATTGAAGGCACAGTAGAAGAGATAGGATGGCGCCTGACGCGTATACGGACGTTTGACAAGCGGCCGTTGTATATCCCCAATTCGTCGTTTACTCATATATCGGTGGAAAACCCCTCGCGCATGACCAACCGGCGTATCTACGAGACTGTTGGGATTCGCTATAGCGATGGCGATAAAATGGCTCGGATAATTGAAGAGGTGAAAAGCTATCTGCGACAACATGAAGCTATCGATACAAACCAGACGCTAATCGTTAATTTCAACAAGTTCTCCGCTTCATCGTTGGATTTCTTTATTTACACTTTTACCAAAACGACGGATTGGGTTACCTATCACGAAATTAAGCAGGAAGTTCTATTGGGTATTCTGGCCATCGTTGAAAACAATGGTGCCGAATGCGCGTTTCCAACATCGACAGTGCATGTACCAGAGCCCCTTCAACTGCACTCTCAAGCACAATAGGGCGCAATGATGTCCCAGCTTATAGCAATTATTGGTGGTTCCGGCTTAAGTGATGGTATCGAGGGGTTCGAGTTACGCTCTTATGAAACTGTGAAAACGGTCTACGGTGCTCCCTCTGCACGGCCTGCGAAGGGTGTACTGGGCGGCGCTGAGGTAGTGTTCCTGCCGAGACATGGTTCGGGACATACCGTTGCACCCCACAAGATCAATTATCGAGCTAATATCGCGGCTTTGTCAGAGCTTGGTGTATCGCGCATTATCGCTATTAATGCAGTAGGGGGGATTACGTCTCCCATGGCGCCAGATACTTTGGCGCTGCCAAACCAGATTATTGACTACAGTTGGGGGCGTGAATCCACCTTTTATGACGGTGTGGACAATCCCTTGCAGCATGTGGATTTCTCAGAGCCCTATAGTGACTCATTGCGCCAATCTCTGCTGGAATGTGCGGCAAATCTGAAATTGTCCTGTGTGGATGGCGGTGTTTACGCGTGCACTCAGGGGCCCAGATTGGAGACTGCAGCTGAAATCCAAAGACTTAAGCGCGATGGCTGTGATTTGGTGGGAATGACGGGAATGCCCGAAGCGGTTTTGGCCCGAGAGTTGGGCATAGAATACGCCTCGCTTTGCCTGGTAGTGAATTGGGGGGCCGGTATTCAGGATGAGCCGATTACTATGGCGCAGATAGAGGCGGCATTGGCCAGAGGTGTTGGTAAGGTGCAAACGTTGTTATCGGCGTGGCTGGTTGCTCACAGCAGAACATAGAGTAGGCGCGACAATTTCGCGCTACTGAGGTTACAGAAGTTTGGCGGGTTCATTGAAAAACACACAGAAAGTAAGAGTTCTATTTGTTTGTCTGGGTAATATCTGTCGCTCTCCAACGGCGCACGGCGTGTTCGAGGCGATGGTAGAGAAAAATGGCTTGTCAGATCGAATCGAAGTGGACTCCGCTGGAACCAGCGGCTGGCATATAGGCGCGAGATCCGATCCAAGATCGTCGGAAGCAGCGGGACGCAGGGGCTACGACATGAGCCATATCCGCGCTCGCCAAGTCGACTCTGAGGATTTTTCTACTTTTGATTATATTCTCGCCATGGATGATCAGAACCTCGCTGACTTACAGGCGCTAAAGCCTGATGATTTCAACGGTTGCCTGGATCTATTTCTTAGCTTTTCCAGTGATTACGCGGGTCAGGCAGTACCCGATCCATATTACGGTGGTGAGCAGGGCTTCGAGCACGTGCTGGATATGGTTGAAGACGGTTCACGTGGGCTTTTATTTCGCATTCAATGCCAGCTGGAGAGTGGCCAGTGATTATTCATGGCGCAGATTTAAGACCCTACAACACCTTGAATGTGGCCGTAAGCGCCGATTACTTCGTTGAGGTGAAATCTCTGGATGACTTGTCGCGAGTTCTAAACTGGCGCAAACAGCAGGCCTTGGATGCCGATAAAACCATACCCATTCTGGTAATGGGTGGCGGCAGTAATCTGGTTCTGGCCGAAGATTTTTCCGGTCTGGTGATCAAAATGGCCATAGACGGTAAAGAGCTGGTTCGCGAGGATGATGAACATGCCTGGATCAGAGTGGGGGCCGGCGAGAACTGGCACGCTTGGGTATCCTATTGCATGAGCTTTCACTACTGGGGGCTTGAAAATCTGGCCTTGATTCCCGGCAGTGTTGGCGCCGCTCCGATTCAGAATATTGGCGCCTACGGCGTGGAGTTGCGCGATGTCTTTGCCGAACTCTCAGCCGTGGAGATTGCCAGCGGTGTCAGCGTTACCTTTGACCGGGATGCTTGTCGCTTTGGGTATCGTGACAGCATCTTTAAACAGCGCTTTCAGGACCGGTACATCATCACTTCAGTCACGTTCAAGCTGCCTTTAACGTTTACTCCCCAAGTGACTTATCCAGAGTTGCAACATTATTTCGAAGAGAAGGGTGTAGTCGCTCCGTCGCCTCAGCAGGTGTTTGAAGCCGTTTGTGATATTCGTTCCAGCAAATTGCCAGATCCCGAGGATATTCCCAACGTGGGGAGTTTTTTTAAGAACCCAGTGGTGTCTCAGGAACACTATGCCAGGTTACAGCAAGAATACCCGGCTATAGTGGGCTACCCTGATGCTCACGGCGTAAAACTGGCTGCAGGCTGGTTAATAGACCAAGCGGGCTGGCGCGGTCGACAGTGTGGCAAAGTGGCTGTGCACGATAGACAAGCACTGGTGTTGGTTAACCCGGCTGGAGGCAGCGGTCAGGACATTCTGCAATTGGCTCGAGATATACAGGCTGATATAGAAGCGCGCTACGGCGTTAGTCTCGAAGTCGAGCCGCGCATTTACGGTGCATGAGGATCACAGACAATGATTCAGGGGGGATTGTTTGATGGAAGTGATCCCGAAACAATTGAGTTGCCACAGGCCCAGCTGACGCTTTGGCGACAGTTCCTTGAGGCCACTCAAACTGGTTCTCTATTTGACGCTCTTGAGCGAGAGTTGGCTTGGGAACAGTCAATTATTCAAGTCTATGGTCGCCCCGTGAGTATTCCAAGGTTAAACGCCTGGTACGCCGATAGTGGTCGTGATTACGCCTATTCTGGTACTCGTTTGCCACGTCACGACTGGCACCCTCTGCTGGCCGAACTAAAACAGAAGATCGAAGCTTTGACGGGAGTCAGATTTAACTCGGTGTTGGCCAACTTGTATCGCGACGGTGATGACAGTGTTGGCTGGCACAGCGACGATGAACCAGAATTGGGGCGCAACCCAAATATCGCGTCATTGAGCCTGGGAGTGAGTCGACGCTTTCTGCTCAAACGCCGCAAGCCGCCGCATTTGCAGCATGAATTGAACCTGAATGACGGGTCTCTGCTGTTAATGGCCGGAGAGACACAACATTTCTGGTATCATGCTGTTCCCAAGCAGCGCCGTATTCGTGATGCCCGCATCAATCTCACATTTCGCTACATCCGTGATTGATTCAGTGGTGTTGGCTTTATAACCCTAAGAGCTTCCATGTCTGACCATTTACCTGAAATATCCGACGAAAAGACGCCTATGCGTCCCGAGGACTTTGACGCTCAGGGGTTTCTGAAGCAGGTTACGACTCAGGCCGGGGTTTATCAGATGTACGGTGGCGAAGGTCAAATACTCTATGTGGGGAAGGCCAAGAACCTCAAGAATCGTCTGTCCAGCTATTTCCGGAATACCGGTCTCGGTGCCAAAACCCGGGCACTGGTCAGTAAAATTTGTCAGATTGAAGTGACAGTTACCTCCACGGAAATGGAAGCGCTGTTGCTCGAGCAGAATTTAATCAAGCAGCAGCATCCGCCCTACAATATTCTGCTGCGTGACGATAAATCCTATCCGTACGTTCGCCTTACGTCGAAAGATGACTTTCCAAGGCTGGCAATGCATCGCGGTGTCAAACGCAAGGGCGATCGCTATTTTGGGCCATACCCGAATGTTGGAGCGGTAAAATCCAGTCTGGCGTTTTTGCAGAAAACGTTTCGCACTCGGCAGTGTGAAGACAGTGTTTTTCGCAATCGCAGCAGGCCCTGTCTGCAATACCAAATCAATCGTTGTACGGCGCCCTGCGTGGACCTCATTTCCAAGGAGGACTACGCGCAGGATATTCGTCATGTGGAGATGTTTCTCAGTGGTCGCAGCCAAGAGTTGATTTCAGAATTGGTGTCGGATATGGAGCAGGCTTCGGCGTCTTTGGAGTTTGAAAAAGCCGCTCTATATAGAGATCAGATTGCTGCCATGCAAAAAGTACAGGCGCAGCAGGTTATTGAAGGCGGTGTTGGCAACCTCGACGTTGTCGCCTACCAGCAAAAAAATAATCTGGTGTGTGTGCAGATTCTGTTTGTGCGCGAAGGACGTATTCTCGGCAGTAAAAGCCACTTTCCCAAGGTGCAATTTTTGGAAAGTGACGAAGAAGTATTTTTGGGATTTCTGGAACAGTACTATCTGCAGGGTGGCGAACGGGATTGGCCAAGAGAAGTTTTGCTGAGTCATGAACTTTCCGGTTTGGAAATTCTGTCCGAGGCATTTCGTCAGCAGTTGGGGCGTGGCTTGTCCTTTCAAAGCCGCCCCCGTGGGCAACGCAGCAAGTGGTTGCAATTATGCATTAAGACCGCCGAAGAGAATCTGCAGGCCCGTATCGCGAGTAAGCAGAATGTCGCGCAGCGCTTTGACGCACTGCAACAGGCGCTGGGGCTGGCAGAACAGCCCGAGCGTCTGGAGTGTTTTGATATAAGCCACAGTCATGGAGAACTCACCACGGCTTCCTGTGTGGTGTTTGACGGCAACGGTCCTCTGAAGAGTGACTATCGCCGCTTCAATATCGACGGCATTACTCCGGGGGACGATTACGCGGCCATGGCTCAAGCGTTGGAGCGTCGCTATACCCGTATTCAAAAGGGAGAGGGCGTGTTACCCGATATCTTGCTGGTTGATGGTGGCAAAGGCCAGTTGACCCAAGCCCGTGAAGTATTCGATGAACTGGGTGTGACCGGTGTGATGTTGCTTGGTGTTGCCAAGGGCAGTACTCGCAAAGCCGGTTTCGAAACGCTGATTCTGGGAGATAGTGGCGAAGAGTTGAGCCTTGATTCGGACAATCCCGGCCTGCACCTGATTCAGCACATTCGCGATGAAGCCCACCGCTTTGCCATTACCGGGCATAAAAACCGTCGCGACAAGAAACGTCGTACCTCGCGCCTTGAGGATATTCCTGGAATAGGTGCGAAGCGACGCAAAGCTCTGCTGCACCACTTTGGCGGGATTCAAGGGGTGCAAAAAGCCAGCATCGAAGACCTGGCCCGCGTGCCCCTGATCAGCAAAAAGATTGCCGAAGAGATCTACGGCGCATTACACTCCCACTAAATTTTAAGAAGTACGTATTTATGAATCTTGCCAACCAGCTGACCCTGACCCGCTTAGTACTGATTCCGGTATTTGTGATTGTATTCTATCTGCCGTTTCAGTGGGCTCATTTTGTGGCGGCAGCGGTGTTCACTCTGGCGGGCATTACAGATTGGTTGGATGGATATGTTGCGCGCAAGTATGATCAAAGCACGCCACTTGGGGCCTTTATGGACCCAGTGGCTGATAAGGTCATGGTGGCGGTGGCCGTAGTGGTGTTAGTGGAATACCACGCAGATTGGCTTTTCACCATTCCAGCGGTAATTATCATTAGCCGCGAGATCGTCATCTCCGCACTGCGCGAGTGGATGGCAGAACTGGGGAAGCGAGCCAGTGTTGCGGTGTCCTATGTGGGCAAAATCAAAACAGCTGCACAGATGGGCTCTATCGGCTTGCTGGTAGCCTTTGAGCCCGGTTGGTACGAAACGCTTTACTACCTGGGTTACGCGATGTTCTATGTGGCAGCTATTCTCACGCTCTGGTCCATGTGGGTGTACCTGAAGGCGGCCTGGCCCGAATTGATGGCTGAACCAACCGGCGAGTGAACGCAGAATGAGCGGATTGCCGGGAGTCTGTTCGGCCGTTTAAGCGCGCCTGTACAATTGTCAAACAATCGCCATTTTTCTTTCATAATCGGTAAAAAAGCCTAGGAATTTCAAAAGCTTTACTTTAGAATCCTG
>JALUYN010000400.1 GCA_027012915.1 Cellvibrionaceae bacterium | reverse complement strand
CAACCAGTCGTTCCCCACTTGCACCACCGCTCCAGCGATGTCCTCAAAGTCCACATCAAAATCCGCAGGATCCGTGAACTCCTCAGAGCCACTTCCACCATAGAGATCGATCCGCCAATCCCAATTGTCTGTAGATGGCGTCCAGCTGACTTTCAATCCCTCAAAGGTATCTACAAAAGCCGCTGGTAATTCCTGGGGAATTCGTATCCAGTGATAGGCGTAGCCCACATCGAGAAAATCTGAATAATAAAACAGTGGCAAGCGCTGGCGTCCAGCTTGCAGAGACCACTCATCATTGAGTTGATAAGAAATATAAGCCCACGACACATTGGCCTCATAGTCCTCGCCGCCGTGCCCCGTTATCTGTCCGGTAACCGCCAGTCCCTTGCCCAAGCCCGAGCGAAACTGTAGGCCATACACCGAATCGGGCTTAAACGAAATATCGTCGTCATAAGCGCCTTCTGTAGGGCCATCGGCCGTGTAACCAGCACTGGATTGTGCTGCAGATGTGGGATCAACTCGTTGCTTGCCTTCACTTATCGTCTTGCCTGCAACCACGGATATAAATCCATTGATGGATATATCCGCTGCTTGTGTCGACGCCGCGAGAGCAATTGACGAGGCCAGAATAACTTTACTGAACACAGCCCTGCTTAAAGTACAGTTCTTCATATACATCGTTCCTTAACTCTTTGACCGATGAATAAAAATGCACTCCATGCGTTGCTTTCTGCGAAGCCTGAATGTCCTGTTTCAAATACCCCGAATAAACGCCCGCTTGCGCAAGCTCAATTTGAGTCTAGGACGAGGTTTTAAAAGTGTAAAGAAAAGTACGTTGAACAGTTCTGGCGCCGACCATCAAAGTAAAACATAGTTGATATAGGTCAGCAGGAAATAGAAAAGCCCTCAGAACGAGGGCTTTTGATATTCGAAAACTCAGTTGTGCAAATGGTTAACGACGGCGCTGGGGACGTTTGCCCTGCCCCGCTTTCAATCGGCGAATCTGGCGTTCTCGAGCCTGCTGGCTTTTCTGAGATACGGGTTTTGGCTTCGGAGGCTGCACACCTGCCGTTAAGCAAAGTTCACTGACCTCTTTGTGGTTCAATTCAATCCACTGACCAACGCGCACGTGGGAAGGAATAAATATGTTGCCATAGCGAACCCGCTTCAAGCGGCTAACTTTGACACCTTGGGATTCCCACAGGCGTCTAACTTCGCGATTGCGCCCTTCCATAACAACGCAATAGAACCAGCGATTGCGACCTTCCCCCTGGCCATCAACGATGTCGGTAAAGCGCGCTTTGCCGTCTTCAAGCAACACACCTTCGCGTAGACGATCTTTCATATCGTCGTCCACCTCGCCTTGAATACGCACAAGATATTCACGATCAATAGATGACGATGGGTGCATCAGTTTATTGGCCAATTCACCATCAGTGGTGAACAACAACAGACCGCTGGTGTTGAAATCCAGACGTCCAACCGAAACCCAACGTTCACCTTGCAGTTTTGGGAGACGATCGTAGACCGTAGGCCTTCCCTCCGGATCAGAGCGCGAACAAATTTCACCCTCGGGCTTGTTGTAAAGCAGTACGCGAATGGCTTTTGACTCGGCGTCATTAATGCGAACGCGCTTGCCGTCCAGCGCAATGGTATCCGTGACCGCTACGCGCTCGCCCAACTGGGCAACCTTACCGTTCACGGTAACACGACCTGAAGAAATTACCTTTTCCATCTCTCGGCGCGATCCGGCACCGGCTCGAGCCAACACCTTCTGCAGCTTCTCGCCTTTGGCGCTATCTTCCGAGATAGGATTGTCGATTATCTCGGGTTCTTTCTTGTCATTCATACAGACGGCTCTTCGGTGTCTTCATCCAGCTCATCGACAGACACATCGTCAAAAAGACTGGTGGCCGAACCAGAGGGATATTCTGATTGCTTAGTTTCAATTGTTTCTTCGGCGTCACTGCCGGTT
>JALUYN010000399.1 GCA_027012915.1 Cellvibrionaceae bacterium | reverse complement strand
GGCTGGGGCAATGTAGCCTTCGGCGCAAAGTACAGTTTGCAGGCGCGCGCTTTGTTCATCGGCGGGTAGTTGGCTGATCTGACCGCGCACCGGTTTCAGTGGAAGATGTTTGGTCTGCGCCAACTGTGCGGTCTGATTGGCGCAACAGAGTACTACCTGATTGGCGGTGAGGGTCAGTGCGCCGTTTTGATCGTAGAGTTGCCAGTCACCGTGAATCATAGGTTCCAGACGGCTCACTTCATGACGATAGATCACCTGAATTTTCGGATGGTCCACCAGTTGTTGGCAGATGGCCGCAGGGCTGAGCCAGCCGGCGCCTTTATAATGCAGGGCGGGCTGTTGCAGGGGTATGCCGGCAATAGCAGTGGCCTCCTCGGAGCTCACAAACTCCACCAGCTCGCTGCCGCTTAAAGTGTTGGCCAGCTGCCGCATTAATTCCGTTTGCTTATCCGATTGTGCCAGTTGCAAGACGCCGCAGGCTTGTCCGAGTTCAGAGCCCTTTTTCCACAATGGCCCATAGTGGCGTTGCGCGTATTGCAATGCCGCCAAATTGAAGTCTGAGAGGGTTTCCTGGCGATGGGAGAGTTTGACATAGAGCACTCCCTGGGGGTTCCCGGAGGCCTCCTGAGCCAGCGCTTCATTGCGTTCCAGCAAGGTCACGTGATAGCCGCGATCAGCCAGTGCGCGGGCTATGTGGCAGCCGGCCAAGCCGCCGCCGACAATGGCAATATTCTTGTGCTCAGGCAGCTCGGTGGGTTCAGGGCAATACCAGGGTGCCTCGTTGGGGCTGTTAAAACTGCTGCTGGTAAACGTCTCGCTGGCCGGTGGTACAAAAGGCGCGCGCAGTTCGCCGCGAATCATATCCCGCTTATGGCCAAAGCCCTCGACCTTCTCAATATCAAAGCCGTTTTCTTTAAGGCCTCGCTTGACAATACCTGCAGCAGTAAAGGTGGCGGCAGTGGCTTGGGGGGCGCTGAGTTTGTGGATCAGTTTAAACAGCTCGGGTTGCCACATGTCGGGGTTTTTGGCCGGCGCAAAGCCGTCGAGAAACCAGGCGTCGATTCCGCTCCGTGGCAGTTGTTGGCTGGGGTGAGCGCCGCGCAGCAGTTGATCAAAGCCTTGAGTCGCATCACCGATAATCAGTGTCAGGCGCACCCGTTGATTATCAAACTGCAGGTGGTGAAAGTCGCCGTTAAGCTCCGCCGGGTAGAGTTTTGTAAGTTCTTGCGCCAAACCCTGAAGTTCTGGCCATAGTGCCAGGGCGGTTTGCAGGTCGGCGCGACTGACCGGATGTTTTTCAACACTGATAAAGTGCAATGTCGCAGTATTCGGAGCTGTTTCACGCCACAGCTGCCAAGCGGCGAGAAAATTCAAACCCGTGCCAAAGCCGGTCTCTGCAGTGACAAAATGACCGCCGGTTGGCAGTTGCAGCCAGCGTTCGCGCAGACGGTTGTGATGCAAAAATACGTAGCGGGTTTCCTCCAGGCCATTGGCCTTGGAGAAATACACGTCGTCAAATTCGCTGGATAGAGGCTGGCCGTCTTCACTCCAGGCCAGTTTGGCGAGGCTTACAGATTTTTCCCGTTGGTTCATAAGCGTCTGGCTCCGCTGATTACTCCGTTGACGGCTCATTGAATCGCCCGCTGATGGCTCATTTAATCGCCGCTGATGGCTCATTTAATCAGCCCGCTGATGGCTCAGTCGACTAGGTCGAACTCGGTGCGCAGTTGTGCCACCCAATGTTGGACCCGCTCGTCGGTCATTTCAAACTGGGTTTCGTCGTCCAATGCCAGGCCTACGAATTGAGTCTCGTCTTCTGTGAGGGCCTTGGATTGCTCGAACTCGTAGCCTTGATTCGGCCAAAAGCCCACCATGGTGGCGCCTCGCCCCAGCAACTTGTGATAGAGATAGCCCATGGCATCGAGAAACCACTCGGGATAGCCTTCCTGGTCGCCCAGGCCGTACAAGGCTACTTTCTTGCCCGCGAGTTCCAGCTCGTCCAGTTCGTCCCAGATTTCTTCCCAGTCCTCTTGCAGCTCGCCATAGTCCCAGGTGGGAATGCCCATAATAATGCAGTCATAGAAT
Source organism: Cellvibrionaceae bacterium (assembly GCA_027012915.1). The sequence continues at coordinate 9,361 of JALUYN010000399.1, read as the reverse complement.
TGCGCTGTAATGATGGGGGTGTCGCTAATGTTGAAAACATCGACGCTGGTGTTGCCGAAGGCCTGTTGGATCTTCTCTGCCGCCATCTCGGTATAGCAAGTGGAGCTGCCGTAGAACAGGCCTATGGTGCCGGGATTTGCAGTAGGGAAGCTTGCTTGGTCGTTCATTGAATCTGATCTCGTGCAGTTATTGTGCGCCGGGGAATCCTTGCTGGCGCCAGGCTTCGTACACCATGACGGAGGCCGCGTTCGATAGGTTCATGCTGCGGCTGTCTGCCTGCATAGGGATACGCAGAATGTCTTTGGCGGGCAAACTCTGCAGAATATCGTCAGGAAGGCCGCGGGTTTCGGGGCCAAATACCAAATAGTCCCCACTGTTGAACTGGGTCTCGGTGTACCAACCCTGGCCTTTGGTGCTGACGGCATACAGAGTTTGCGGCTGACAGCTGTCGAGAAAATCTTGCCAGCTGTCGTGTACTTGCATATCGCGCCATTCGCCATAGTCCAGTCCGGCGCGGCGCAGACGTTTGTCGTCCAGCTCAAAAGCGATGGGGCGAATCAGGTGCAAAGCCGTGCCAGTGTTGGCGCACAGGCGAATAATATTGCCGGTGTTGGGCGGAATTTCGGGCTGATAGAGCACGATATTCAGAATTGCTTTAGCCATAGTGTTAAATTTTCCATCGATTTAGCCAATTTTATTAGAGTTCTTTCTAAAAAGTGGCTAATATCTCATTGAATATGAAAAAGTTTATCTGATTTCCACACGCCGATCAGGGTTGTTCGAGCATCGGTTAGTGCAAATCGTTGTTGTAAATTTCGTATAAACAGGCGCCCAAAACAGACGGCCATATTTCAATAAGGGCGCCATCATACTTTACCTGTTCGTTGGGGGCGAAAGTTTGGTGAGTTTGAAGCGTTTGTTGGGGAAATATTTAAAGCGAACCCACACTGAAATGGTTGGATTGGGTGTTTGCCCGGATGGGCTGTCATTTGCATGGGCATCATCGGAGGATGGAACTCCGGTACTGAAGGCCTGTGATATGTTTCTTGAGCTGGATGGCTCCCCCTCTGTTGACTCTCTCAAAGATACGATCCAGAAACTGGAGCTGGAGGGGGCCCCGTGCCGGGTATCTCTGTCTCCCCATCTCTACAACCTGCTGTTGGTAGAGGCCCCAAAGGTTCCCGATGAAGAACTCGCCGAAGCCACCCGATGGAAGGTCAAAGATCTGTTGCCCTACCCATTGGAAGAAGCCCTGATTGATGTTTTTCCTCTGCCTGAAGACAGTTCCAAAGGCCGCAATATGGTGTACGCAGTTTCTGTGCGTGAAGAAGAAGTGCGCCGTATTATGGAACTGGTGGCGTCTCTGGGACTGGAATTACTCAGTATCGATATCTGTGAGCTGTCGCTGCGTAACATCGTAGAGCAGGGAGCTCAGGACGAGCGCGGTGCCTGTGTTGTGCATCTGCGTCAAAATCGTGGCTTGCTTACCTTGATGAAAGGCGGGTCTGTTTACCTCTCCCGCCAATTCGATATTGCCTACAACGCTGGACTGTTTGACGAGCTGCCGGAAGAACAGTTAATTCTGGAATTGCAGCGCAGCCTGGATTACTACGAGCGCCAGATGGGACAGGTGCCGCCTGCCGCTATTCTGGTCGGCGGCGAAAATGTCTCTGCGGACAAACTCACCGATGGCCTGAAATCGGCGTTTAACGCAGACGTGTTGCCCATGACTCTGGAATCGGTTCGCGGCGCAGAAGCCATAGACGAGGCTGTGCTGCAGCTGGCTCTGCCTGCCGTTGGTGCGGTACTGCGCAATAGTACGGGGGCGCAGTAATGGCTGCGAATAAGCGTCAGGAAATTAATCTCTATTTACCGTCTCTGCGGCCTAGTCGTGATCCTCTGCAACCGATTTTGGCGGGAATCTATTTACTTGCCGCTCTGCTGATTCTGTCGGTAATGGCGGTTGTGGATGTGTTTCAGAATCGTTCTCTTCAGCAGGAAATAGCTCTGTTGCAAACACAGCAACAGCAGCTTCAAAGTGAAGCTGATGCGATCAAGGCTCAGTTGCCTAAAAGTCGAGCCAAGCAGCTGGATAAGGCCATTGAAGAAATGCGACTTCAAGTGGAGCGTCGCCAGCGTATCAAAGGTCTGGTCGATGCCCAGAATCTTGGTAATGCCCAGGGATTTTCGTCGCAAATGGTAGGAATGGCGCGTCAATTACAGCCCGGTTTGGCGTTGCAGGCTTTTACCCTCAGCGATGGCGGTGCTCAGGTGGGGTTTGCCGGACACGTTCGCGAAGCGGCAACTGTGCCGCGCTATATCGAGAAGCTGCAAAGCGAAGCCGCCTTTACCGCGAGTCAGTTCGGCGTGATGAATATTGCCAGGCAGGAAGACAGTGCTTTGTTGGCGTTTAACTTGAGTCCCGAGTCTCAGAATGCCACGGCAACGGGAGGTGCCGCGCAATGAATGTGTACCTGGAAAAATACAAGGCCCTCAGTGATCGAGAAAAAGCACTGCTGTTGTTATCCGCGGTAGTTGTGTTGTATCTGCTTTTCAGCCTGTTGGCATTCTCGCCACTGGACAAGCGGCAGGAACAACTGACCCAGGATCGCGATCAGGAGCAGCAGAAAGTCAGCACTTTGAGCGTGGAAATGGCCAGCTACGCTCAAGCCCTTACTACCGATCCTGACCAGGCAAAAAAAGCCCAGCTGAGGGGTTTGGAAAATCAATTGCAAGCGCTGGATCAGTCGTTGGTAGAGGCCTCGGTGGGCCTTGTCGCCGCCGATCAATTGCCGAAGCTATTGCAAGAAGTGCTTGAAGGCATGAACGCTTTGCAGTTGCAGGAAATGAAAACGCTGCCGGTGGAAGAGTTGTTATTGTCTGGTGAGCAAGTGGACGATGGCTTAATCGACGAGCGTGAAAATCAGGACGCTGTCGGTGTATTCAAACATGGTGTCGAAGTGGTGTTTAGCGGCAAATACTTCGATGTTGTGGCTTATTTGAAAGTACTGGAAGCGTTGAAGTGGCGCTTTTACTGGGATGTCCTGGATTATGAGGTAACAGACTATCCCGCAGCCCAGGTGCGCTTGCGCGTATATACCCTGTCCACAGAAGTGGGGGCGTTTGGCAGCTTATGATCTTCAAAGTAGCGGCATTACTTCTGAGTTCTTTGTTGGTGGCCAATGTGTACGCAGAGAATTTTCCGGATCCCACCCAGCCTTTGATGGCTTCTGGTGGCTCCGATGTTGAGGATGAGCAGGGGTTGAAACTGGATTCCATTCTTGTGGCAAGTTCTCGCAAACTGGCTGTGATTAATGGCGCGCCGATACGGGAAGGGCAGCGCGTCAACGGTATTTTAGTGCGCAGCATTCGCTCTGGCGCCGTAGATGTTAATTATCAGGGACAGAATCAAACACTGGTACTGGTGCCGCGAGTGCGTGCGCCCGGTCACAACGCTCGTTAGCGGAGCAGGTAGCATAATGAACAAGTCTAGAATCAAAACACTGATGCTGAGCGGTTTGGGAGCGTTGCTATTGGGGTGTCAGTCCAATCCCACGGCAATGCAGACCACTGAGTTGGAACAGACCGCTCAGGCAATGAGCGAAGCTTCTGCAGCATTTTCCAAGGCCCAGCAACAAGCTCCAGCGGGCAAAATCGCAGAAAAATCGGCGGTTGATGATTTGTTGCTCGGTACCGGCGGCCCTCGGTACGCTGAACCAGAGACACCAGACAGTTTTGATGTATCCGTCAGTGAGATGGATTCTCGCAGCTTCTTTTTGAGCCTGGTGGCAGGCACGGAGCACAACATTGTTGTACACCCTGAGGTGGAGGGTGCTCTGTCTTTAGAACTGAAAAACGTCACGCTGGAAGAAGTGTTGACCACGGTTCGTGATATCTACGGCTACGAATACAAGCTTAACGGTTCCATCTACACTATCTATCCGCGCAAGCTGCGTACCGAAATCTTCAAAATTGATTATCTGGATGTGAAGCGTGTTGGTGTTTCCGATACCAGTATTCTGATCGGCAAAATCGACTCGGAAGACGACAGTGGCGGTGGGGGTTCTTCTTCGGACAGTGATTCTGAGCAGGGCGCTAACCTGTTTGGTCTGGCCGGCGGTGAAGCGGCAGAGGACAGCAGTGGTGAATCCATATCGCCGGGATCTCGCGTACAAACCCTGACGCAAACCGATTTTTGGACGTCTCTGCAAACCACCATTATGGCCATGATTGGTGGCCAGGGCGGCGAGCGTATGGTTGTGGTGAATCCTCAGGCGGGGCTTGTGGTTGTTAAGGCTTACCCGCAAGAAATTAACAGTATCCGTGAGTTCCTGGATAAGTCAGAACTGAGCGTTAAACGCCAGGTAATTCTCGAAACCAAAATTCTAGAAGTAACGTTGAACGACAGCTTTGAAGCGGGTATCAATTGGGGAGAAATTAACGGTCAGCTGTTACTGGGCAAAAATGTTTCTGAGTTTAGTGCTGACCCAAGCATCAGTGCAGCTAATGAAGGCGTTGGCGAGATTTTCTCCTCTATTATCAAGGTGAATGATATCTCGGCATTGTTGAGCCTTCTGGAAACCCAGGGCAATGTGCAGGTTTTGTCCAGCCCACGGGTATCCACTGTGAACAATCAGAAGGCTGTCATTCGGGTGGGTTCTGATGAGTTTTTCCTGACCGGGTTGTCGAGCGATACGGTATCCAACGCCTCTTCTACCGTAAGCACACCCAATATTGAATTGTCTTCATTCTTCAGCGGCATCGCCTTGGATGTGACGCCACAGATCGCCGATGATGGCGAGGTTGTTTTGCATATTCACCCGGTGGTGAGCAGCATTAACGATCAGATTAAAACCTTCACAATTGGTAACAACGATTACTCCCTGCCCTTGGCACTGCGTCAGATTCGTGAGTCAGATAGTATTGTCAAGGCGCGCACTGGCCAAATCGTGGTGCTCGGTGGTCTGATGCAGGAGCGTGTTTCCGAGTCCGATTCCAAACGCCCATTTCTTGGTGATGTGCCGGTGGTTAATACCCTGTTTAAAGGCAAAAACACCAGCAATGCCAAAACTGAACTGGTGATCCTGATGCGCCCCATTATTGTGGACGACAACGCCGACTGGAAACGGGATATCGATACTGCCAATCAGCGCATCAAAGCGCTGAATACGTCGTTTAAGAATCGATAGCCAGTCTCGGGTGTGAGAGGTTAATACCGACAATGGCCATGTATCTCGAACATTTTAGTTTGTCCGAGCGTCCCTTTTCTCTGACGCCGGATACCCAGTTCTATTTCAATACGCAAAGTCATCGCAATGCTTTGAATACACTGTTGCTGTCGTTAAAGCACAGCGAGGGTTTTATTAAAATTGTCGGCGAAGTAGGGACTGGGAAAACGCTATTGTGTCGGAAGTTATTGTCGTCATTAGGTAACAACTTTATCACCGCCTATGTGCCCAATCCGTATTTGACGCCGGAAGAACTTAAAGCTTACCTGGCCGATGAAATTGGCGCAGCTTTGAGCGACGATATGCAGGCGCATCAGGTGATGATGTCTATTTATCGCCGATTGATTCAACTGGCCCGCAAAAACAGGCAGGTCGTGCTCGTGGTTGATGAAGCTCAGGCAATGCCGGTTGAAACCATTGAAGCCTTGCGTTTGCTGACCAATCTGGAAACGGAAAAACGCAAGCTGGTCCAGGTGGTATTACTGGGACAGCCAGAGCTGGACGAATTGCTGAACCGCCCTGATCTGAGGCAGTTGAAGCAGCGTATTGTATTTAACGAATATCTCTCACCGTTCTCGCTCAAAGGCGTGCGGGCCTATATCGAACATCGCCTGAACTCGGCGGGTTCCAATCAAAAGCTGTTTTCACGTACAGCGGTATGGCTGTTGAGCAAGGGGTCTGGGGGAATACCCCGGCTGATGAATGTGATTGCTCACAAGGCCATGATGGTGGCCTACGGTAAGGGTGACAAAACTGTGAAGGCCAGTCATGTGGCAAAAGCCATTGTCGATACAGATGAAAGCTCAAAAGCCGGTAAGTTTCTGGCGCTGCGCTGGCATCTGCTATGGCCTGTATTTGGTGGAGTTGCCGCAGTTCTGTGTATTTTCTTACCGCAATGGATTGGGGGAGTGCTATGAGTCTGGTCAACGATATGCTCAAAGATTTGGAAAACTCCGAGTCTGAGCGTAGCCAAGCCGAAACTCAGCAGGTTTCCGCACAATCTACCCCGACTAGCGCTGACGATGAGCATGCCATGGATTCCGGCAGTAGCGCGCAGACCTGGTCCAAACTCAGTGCGTTTTTCGTATTCTTTGGAATATTGGGTGCCTATTACCTCTGGCAGTATGAGCCGGAGACTCAGCCGGATTCCATGTTTTCCAGTCAGACCAGTCCGCCAGTAGAAGAGGTACTGCTAGACGCTGAAGTGTTGGCAGTATTGGACGATGCAGAGCAAAAGGCAGGGCTTGAACCTGGCGACAATACGGCGGCCGGTTTCCAAAACGAACAGGTCAGCGAGCACGCGCGTCGTCAGAATCAAGTGGTTGAACTGGTAGAAGTACCGGACAAGCCTGTGGCTATTGCCAATGTGGAAAAACACATTCGCTCTCTGCTGGATGCGGGGCACGCCGCGCTCAAACTCGATAGATTGCAGACCCCCAAAAATGACAATGCCTTTGATCGCTTTACCGCGGTTCTGGCGTTGCAGCCTGACAATCTGGAAGCGCAGCAGGGGCTGGAGAAAATTCAGCAGCGCTACCTGAGTTTTATTAAAGGCGTGATTAAAAAAGGCCACTTTTACAAGGTGCCCGACCTGGTTAAAAAAGCGCGAGATGTCGGTGCCGAGCAGTCGGATATTGATGCCATGCTTAACAGCATGCCAGTCAGTGCCAGCAGACCAGCGAAAGAAGTCATAAAACACCTTGAGACAACTCCGGAGTCTGATCCACAGAAAGCTAAGGGCGAGAATGTTCAGTCTGTGGCCGAGAGTTTTTCAAGCCGCGATCGGGGAATCGCGACCAACGCCCAAACTTTCTATGATGAAGGGCGGGTTTTGCAAGGCGATGCGCTGCTGCGCTCCTTCGTTAAGGAAAATCCACAATCGGTTTATGCATTACAAAAGCTGTTTGACAGTTATTTGTCGCAGCAGCGTTTGAAAGATGCCGAAGCCATGATTGATCAGGCCAGTCATCTGCCCGGGGAGATCTTTTCCTATATGGTGGGGCAGTTACTGACTCGCCGTGGCGATCTCGAAGGTGCCATGCGCGCTCTTAACCTGCATCAGCCCGGCATCGAACAAATGCCTGGCTACTACGCGCTGAAAGCCGGATTGCTGCACAAGATGGGTGAGCAGAGTGATGCCATCGTCATCTATCAGCAGTTGATTATTCTCGATAAAGATAACGCCAGTTACTGGTTGGGACTCGCGGTGTGTATGGATGCACTGCAGGCCGATCAGGCGTTGTCTGTGTATGAAAAAGTGCGTCAGCTTTCACCGGCGAATGCCAGTTATATGAACTACGTAAATCAACGTATTGACGCGTTGACCGAACCCGATCCAGCTGGAGGTGCTCGCTGATGTCTCAACCGCAACGGATTCGCCTTGGCGATCTCCTGGTCGCCCAGCAGCTGATTACACCGGATCAGCTGGATTCGGCCCTGCAAGAGCAGAAGGTCAATGGCCGCAAGCTGGGACGGACTCTGATCGATCTCGGTTACGTTGAAGAAAACACGCTCCTGGGGCTTTTGTCGCGCCAGTTGAATTATCCGTTTGTTGAGCTCAAACACTTCCGCTTTGATAAGGAACTGGTGCAAAAGTTGCCGGAAACTGTGGCGCGTCGCTATCGGGTGATGGTGCTGAAAGAGGACGCGGACAGTATTCAATTGGGTATGGGTGATCCGACAGACATCTTCTGCCTGGACGATATCGCCAAGTATTTTGACAAGCCTATTAAGCCGGCGGTGGTGCGTGAGTCAGAGCTTCTCGATATTCTGGGTATTGCCTATAGTCACTCCGACGAGATCGCCTCGCTAGCAGAAGAGTTACATGACGAGCTTGAAGAAGGCGGACTCGATCTTACAGACATCGTTGAGGATGCCACGGAAACCGATGCCCCTGTGGTGCGCTTGCTGCAGCGGATTTTTGAAAGTGCTATCAACGCCAAAGCCTCGGATATTCATATCGAACCAGACGAAAATGTGCTGCGCATTCGGGAGCGGGTAGACGGTGTTCTCAATGAGCAGGTGATGAACGAACAGCGCATTGCCGCGGCTCTGGTGGTGCGTTTGAAGTTGATGTCCGGTCTGGATATTTCCGAAAAGCGACTGCCACAGGATGGTCGCTTCGCGCTAAAAGTAAAACATCACAATATCGATGTGCGTATTTCCACCATGCCAGTGCAGTTTGGTGAGTCGGTGGTTATGCGTTTGCTGGATCACACCCAAGGTGTGTTGCCGCTGGAAAAAGTGGGTATGCCAGCGTACTACATTCAGCGTTTCCGAAATCTGATTCACCGTCCCCACGGATTGGTGTTGGTAACCGGACCCACCGGTAGTGGTAAGACCACAACTTTGTACGGTGCACTGTCTGAGCTAAATACACCCGAGAAGAAAATCATTACCGCTGAAGATCCGGTGGAATATCGTTTGCCCCGTATCAGTCAGGTACAGGTAAACGAAAAAATTGGTCTGGATTTTTCTACCGTGCTGAAAGCCACCTTGCGTCAGGATCCGGATGTACTGCTGGTGGGTGAGATTCGGGATTCGGAATCTGCAGAAATTGCCCTGCGTGCAGCCATGACCGGTCATATGGTGCTGTCGACATTACATACCAACGACGCTGTGACGTCGGCTCTGCGTCTTGTCGATATGAATGTTGATCCTTATTTGGTGGCGGCATCCTTGAAAGCCGTTATCGCACAGCGTCTGGTGCGTCGCGTTTGCGAGAGCTGCGCAGAGCCCTATGAGCCCAATGCGGGAGAGGCGCAACTGTTGCGTCATGTGCCCGAAGGTGAATCCATCATCCTGAAGAAAGGCGCCGGTTGCCCTCACTGTTTTAACTCAGGTTATCGCGGTCGTATCGGTGTTTTCGAACTGCTCGAAATTAATCGTCCCATGGCCGACGCCTTGCGCGACAACGATGTAAAAGCGTTTAACGATGCAGCCCACCGCAGTCCCGACTACAGGCCGTTAAGTCATAGTGCACTGGAGTACGCGCTGCAGGGAGTGACCACCCTGGAAGAAGTGTTGAGGGTGTCTGCACAAGTAGAAGATGAATCGGCTCCTGAATCTTCGCTGGAACTGGGTGACTGACCATGCCGCAGTTTCAGTATCAGGGGCGCGATAACGAAGGCAAG
>JALUYN010000398.1 GCA_027012915.1 Cellvibrionaceae bacterium | reverse complement strand
CGACGGCAGCTTCATGCCTATTGAACGTGATTGCCATGACATTCCGCTGGTATTGGTACCACCACTGGGCGTTACCACAGAAACCTTTGATCTGATGCCACAACGCAGCCTGGTGCGCTACATGGTGGCGAGAGGCTTTAAGACCTATCTTATCGACTGGGGTAAGCCCACAAAGGATCACTCGCGCCTCAATTTGAAAGATTACTCACTCACAATGATGAGCGAAGCCCTGGAAAAAATCCGGGCTCACAGCGGCAACAAAGCAATTTCGCTGATGGGCTGGTGTATGGGAGGCCTGCTGTGCCTGATGCATCAGGGGCAAACCAAAGATCCCGACATCCGCAACATTGTCACCGTGGCCAGCCCCATAGACCTCGAAGGTGGAGGCATGATTGCAGGTGTATCGCAAGCTCTCAACGCTCCCGCGCAACTGGTAAAGAGCTATAGCCGATTTAGCATTGATCCATCATTGATGAGTGCCCCTCCATGGCTGACAACCATGGCCTTCAAAATGACCGCACCGGTGGCAAGCGTGACTACTTATTGGGATCTGCTGACTCGACTGTGGGATCGTGAGTTTGTGGAATCCCACTCAACCACCTCAGACTATCTCAACAATATGCTGCGCTACCCCGGTGGGGTGCTACAAGATATGACCTCGCGAATGATCGTCGACAACCAACTCGCAAAAGGCAAACTGGAGCTGTCCGATGGCAGCCTCGCGGAGCTCGATGAAATCAAATCGTCACTGCTGGTTTTTGCCGGCGAAACAGACCACCTGGTACCTCCATCAATCGCCCAAGCGAGCGCGGACATTGTGGCCAGTGATGATACGGAATTCCATATTGCGCCCGGCGGGCACATGGGCGTAATTCTGGGAAGCAAAGCACAACGCAGTGTATGGCGAGAATCGGCCAATTGGCTGGAGTCTCGTTCTAGGGCCTGTTAACAGGCCCTAGCCAATAATCAATAAGCGAAGTGACTGTAGTGGCCGTCAGGCCACTTGGGTTACAACACCCAACACTACAGAGAAAATAGCACCTTGGTTTACCACTCGCGCCAACAGGCGCTCTTGAGCAGCTTCGGTCAACTCTACAAAGGAGGACTTGAGCGGGGCATTGCCTACCCAATGAAAACACCAGCGCCACCAGCCTCTGGGCTCACCACTTTGATGTAATACGATACTGACGTCTTCGGGCTTTGCTCCGAGGCGATCTACGACCTGTTGAGCAATATGCTCAGAGCTTTTCTCGAGACGACGGGTTTCACCCAGCGATTCGGTTTCAATAAAAACGTTGAAGCGACCATTGAACAGTCGACACAGAATTTTGACATCGATGGATTGCGACAGTCGATTTTTGAGGCTCAGGGATTCCCACCCCGCAACACTGGAGAGCAACGCATTCTTTTCAAGCGATGCGCCGGAAACAATTTGTTTGTCCATTTTATCTACTACTATTACGTTATTTTTATTATTGGGATCTGGTCCTCCTGGACAGACCCTGATCGAAGTGGAGTAACTATGGCTATAATCACCAGCCAAACACCACCTCAAACCCTCGGCCGGATTTGGTTCCGGTTACCGAAGGCCGCGCATTCTAACAACCTGCCTGGCAATCCACAACACGACTGAAGTCTTATTTCAGAACCCTCGGTCACGCTTTGAATCCGGCTCAATGATGGCGGCCGACCACGAACAGCCGACAACCGCAACTGCAGGGCTCGAGCTTCACCTCACCATTGACGTAGTAGTGATGAGAGCAGTCCATACAGGTGAGATACTCGTCTTCAATTCGCTCTCCGGCCTGACGTATCACGGCGTCCGACAGTAACAGCTGATTCAGCTCCTGCAACTTAACGTCCGCGGGATTGGCGGCCTGCAACGCCCTGTATGCGCTGGTAGCTTCCAGATACATCAATTCGGATAACAACTCATGCCAGAACCCCTGGGAGCCCTGCTGTTTCGGCTTGGCAGCCGCCTCA
>JALUYN010000397.1 GCA_027012915.1 Cellvibrionaceae bacterium | reverse complement strand
AATGGGGCCAGCTCTCTGGGTTTATCTCTATCCTTATTCAAATTGCTATTCTTGATGTCGTGTTTTCACTTGATTCGGTAATAACTGCTGTAGGACTAGTGGATCATCTAAGTATAATGGTGATAGCAATAGTTGCATCGGTTGGTGTCATGCTTGTAGCTGCAAAGTCAATAGGTGATTTTGTAGATGCAAATCCTACAATTAAAATGTTGGCATTGTCTTTCTTGATACTGATAGGCTTCACCCTTATAGCAGAGGGGTTCGATGTTCATATACCAAAAGGTTACGTTTACTTTGCTATGGCTTTTTCCTTCGTCGTGGAGATGCTCAACATAAAAATAAGAAATCGCAGAGCAAAAGCTATTGAAACAATCCATCTAGCAAAAAAGATCACTGACGATGAGAATGCCTAGCGAGTGTATCTTGCCGGATTTTGAATCTCCCCCAACTGCGACGTTAGAGCTCAAGCTACTCGGGATAGAGAATGAAAATAGATAGAGATTTTGCGGAGGAATTTGCTAAGCACTGGATTGAGTCATGGAATAGTCATGATCTGGCTTCAATTCTATCTCACTATACAGATGACTTCGAAATGTACTCTCCTCTCATTATCGAAAGAATGGGTATTGCCGAAGGTAGGTTACAAGGTAAAACAGAAGTAGGTGAGTATTGGGCTCTAGGTCTTGCTGCCAAGCCAGTGTTACATTTTGAATTTATTAACGTATTGTGCGGGGTTGGTAGTTTGATTATTAGCTACAAAGGGCGTAAAGGGATTGCCTCCGAAGTCTTTCATTTTAATAGTGAAGGCAAGGTGTTCAAGGCTGTTGCCCACTATGAGTAAAATCCACTCTAACAAACCGCTTAAATACGTTACGGCCACAAAAAGCGTGGCGTCCACCGAACTCGCTAACGCTTGCCGTTTAGCGGGTGTTAACCCTATTTTGAGATTGACAAATTGATGACCTTAGAAAATCTACTCTCAATTCACCCATATAGTCCGGTATCCATAGGAGCATCGATCCTTTGCGGAGGATTGGTGGGTTTGGAAAGACAGTTGCGTGGTAAACCGGTGGGTATTAGAACCTCATCGTTGATTGTTCTTGGTACTTACTTATTTATTGCATCTTCAACTCTAATCGAAAATGAAGTTACTGACACGTCGAGAATTATTGGTCAGGTTGTCACAGGGATTGGTTTTCTGGGGGCAGGTGTCATGCTTGCAAAAGATGGAGCTGTTGTAGGGGTTACGTCAGCTGCAACCATATGGGCCTTGGCTGCTATTGGTGTTTGTATAGCTGTTGTAAGCTCTGTTGTGGCAATCAAGCTGTCGGTGTTGGTTGTACTGATTCTTTATGGGGTTGACCTTTTAGAAGATTATTCTTCCCTTTTTACTAAAGGCGTACATTCCAAATACTCAAAATGGAGAGGTAAGGGTTAACAAGTCAAAGCACTTGAACTTGGTAAAGCTGTCGTTTTTTCGAAAAAACGACAGCTTTACGTATTTCACAGGATCGTTTTCCAACAGATTCGTTATATGTCTTATCTAAAAAATGGAGAGGTTTAAATGTTAAAGGATGGGTTTCTACTTGCAGGATTTATGGGTTTTACTATTGTGCTATTACTCAATCTGTTTGGTGGTGCTTATCTTGAGCAACCTGCTGCAATGCCGTTTCAGTCTAGCTGGTATTCAACTTGGCTCCCAAGCTATATCGTGTGCTTTGTTTTCCTGTCAATTGGTTTGGCACGCTTGACTAAACGTGGTGTTTCGAAGCATCGCACATAACAAGTTACTGTTGTTCGCCGCTGCGCCGATGGGGCCAGGCATCTTAAGTTCTGATAAATGGAGTCGCCGGAGTGGGTGCTATGCCGCATCGCTTCTTGGTGGTGAGGTGGGCAGTTCGAATTTGAATTCCGTACCCAGCTTTTCAATGCTGCGCACTTCGATGCGGCAACCGTGCAAATCCAGAATGCGTTTTACGATCGCGAGGCCCAAACCGCTGGAGCTTGTGGTTTTGTTGGGCGTGTCGGCGGATTGGTAGAAGCGTTCAAAAATGTAAGGCACGTCTTCCTGGTTGATGCCGTCGCCAGTGTCTTTTACCAGTACTTCTACTGCCGTTGGGGTTTCAGAAAAGTTCAGTTGAATGCGACCGTGTTCCGGGGTGTGGGTGATGGCGTTGCGGATCAGGTTTTCCAGTACTCGCTGAATCAGGCCGATGTCTGCGAACACCAGGGTGTTGCTGGTGGGAGCGGCGATATCGAGGGTCAGGTCTTTTTGTTCCAGTTCTAAAGCAAATTCCTGCGCGGTGTCGTGCATCAGTTCCGGTAGCGAGAATTGTTCGAAGTCGGGGCGCTGGCTGCCGGATTCCAGTTTCGAGAGTTCGAACAAATCGGCGATCAGGCGAGCCAGGCGTTTACAACTTTTTTCGGCGGTACGCAGGTAGTCTTGTCGTTGCGCCGGCTCCATCTGTTCGTCTTTGAGGATCAGAGTTTCCAGGTAGCCTTGAATTGTTGCCAGCGGTGTTCGCAGATCGTGAGAGACGTTGGATACCAGCTCGCGGCGCAGGCGATCAGATTCCTGTAGTTGTTCGATCTGTTGTTTGATCTTGTGCTGCATGGCGTCGAAGGTGGTGCTCAGTGTGTCGATATCGTTGTGGTTCTGTTCGGCAGGTGTTGGGGGCGTGTCGCCGTCAAGGCCCGAGAAGCTCTGCATGCGTGCCGAGAGTTGTGCCAGGGGTGTGGTGAGCAGGCGAAATAGAATCACGCCGGTGAGCAGTGAAGCGACTACGATCAGGCCGATGGCCGTCGCTGTTTGTTGGCCGATATGACTTAGGGCAATGCTGCTCTGGGCATCGTCGTAGACCTGGCCGCCCAGAATTACATACAGATACCCCAGCAGTTGGTCGCCACTGCGTACCTCGGAGACGGAGAAGATTTTATCTTTGTCCGGATGACGCGGGTCGTTACCGCGCAGCGGGAAGGTGGTGTTGCCTTGCAGAAACTGTTGCAGCGGTGCCAGGTCGACGCTATGGCGTTTAATTGTGTCGGGGTTTTGTGCGTGGGAGTTGATACTGCCGTCGGGGTTGAGCAGATACACCTCGGCGATGGGGTTGATGATCATGGCCTGGTGCGACAGCTGTTCGATGGTGGCCTTGGTGCCCAGCTTGGTTTCCAGCAGTTTGTGTTCTTCGGTGACGTACATGGCGATATTGCGATTTAGCTGTTGTGTCAGCTCTTCGTAGTAGACGCGCATGCCTATTTGTCCCACCCAAAGGGCGGCACCGCCTACAAGAGTAACGATGCAGATCAGTATCAGGGTCAGGCGGTTCTTCAGGGTGCTTAGCATAGGTGGGCGGAGTCCAGCTTATAGCCCACACCCCACACGGTGACGATGTACTGCGGGTTCTTGGGGTCGCTTTCCATTTTTGCGCGCAGGCGATTGATGTGGGAATTGACGGTGTGTTCGTAGCCGTCGTGGCCATAACCCCAAACGCTGTCGAGCAGTTCTGAGCGTTGAAATACACGGTCGGGTTTGCGGCAGAAGTGCAGCAGCAGATTGAATTCCTTGGCGGTGAGATCCAGTGGTTGGCCTTGCAGTTGCGCGGAGCGGGCGTGTTCGTCGATCTGGATGGGGCCGAGTTCAATGCGCTCCTGTTGTGGCGCTGCGCCGGGCGTGGTTTTGTTGATGGCGTCGATACGGCGGAACAGCGCTTTGACCCGGGCGATCAGCTCCATAATGCTGAAGGGCTTGGTCATATAGTCGTCGGCGCCGATATCCAAACCCAGTACCCGGTCCAGTTCTGTGGAGCGGGAGGTGAGCAGCAGCGTCGGTACGTAGAGTTGGTTCTGGCGAATCTTGCGCAGAATCTCCAGGCCGCTGGGGCCCGGCAGTTGGATGTCGAGAATGATAAGGTCCCACTGGCGAGCGAAGGCCTGGCGCATGCCGTCGTGGCCGTCCAGGGCGCAGGTAACCTCGGCGCCCAGATCGCGCAGGTGCAGCGCCAGCAGCTCCGACAGATCCTTTTGGTCTTCTACGATCAGTATCTTTTTGTGTTCCACGACAAGGCCCCCATCGACTTCGGATTATCCTAGACCACAAAAATCACAGAATTCTCACGAAGCGGATCTTTTTGGCGATTTTTTTTCAGCTTTTGTGACCCTTGCGCAATGGGGCTGTGAGGCCTGCTCGGTAGTGTGAACCCATGCATACGGCGCGGCCGTGTCATGAAAGTTCACTGACTAATTCGATGAGAGGAAAATTATGAAAGCAGGAAATCTACAAAAAGTTGCGGTACTGATGGCGGGTGCGGCGTTTTCTTTGAGCGCGGCAGCCAAAGACGGCGTTTACGTATCGGGTTTTGTATTAAACACTACCCAGGAGCACTCCATTGAGCGCAATACCGGCACCAATACCACACCGAGTATTACCAGCCTGAGCGAGGAGACCGATCTGGGGTTTGGTCTGGCGCTGGGTTACAAAAAGCACATTGATGAAAAAGTGTTTGTGGCGGTTGAAGGTTTCTACAACAAGGAGAGTGCTGAGACACGCAATCTCAATAATCTGCTGGTGACCGAAGTCGACCTGGAATCTACCTACGGTGTAAACCTGAAACTGGGCTTTGATGTGACGCCTGAGTTTTCGGTGTACGGTTTTATCGGTTCTACCTGGGTGGATATCGATCTGCACAATTCCTACCCGTTTGCACCGCCTATGCGCAGTGGTTCCGAGACGGAATCTGAAGTGAGCTACGGTTTCGGCATAAGCTATCAGCTGTCTGATCAGTTGGCCGTGGTGGGTGAGTACACTCAGCTGAACGATCTCGACTTCGACCCGCTGCCGGAAGTAGCCGTGCCGGGAAAAATCAATCCCAACGAGTTGGATCTGAGTAGCTGGAAGGTGGGCTTAAGCTATAGCTTCTAAACAACTTTAAAAGAACGAAAGGGAGCAGACTCCCTTTATTCTTTTGTTTTAAGCGTCATTCCGGCTTTCGCCGGAATGACATCTTCGGTATTACGGTTCAGATCAGCGTCGCCAGAATCGCATAGCTGGCATAGCCAAAGCCAATGGTGGCCGGCAAAAACCCGGAGCACACCAGAATTTTTCCGGCCAGCGTATCGCTCTGACCGGTTTTGGGGTCGATGGCTTTTAGAATAAAACCAAACGGATTGTAGATAACGCCAAAACAGAGAATGGCGATTACGGCTGAAGGCAGTGCGATGCTCAAATGCTCGCAGGCAAAGTAGAAGGCGATCAGCAGTGTCGACATCATCAGGTAGTCGATGTGGGCGCGAATCAAATTCTGTGTTGCGGGAAATACTTTTTTCAGAGACTTTACCCGGCCGTAGATAATCAACGTGGCGACCCACGCCAGAGCCAGTGACAGAAGCATCACAAAGGCTGCGGTGGCCAGTAGCCACTCCATGGAAATCGTACTAAAACTAAAGCTAAGTTGTGTGGTTTCTATCGATGCGTTCATTATTGTTATTCTGCTATTAAAGATGATTCGGAAAAGGGATCGTCATTCTAGTTCAGTAGCGAAGCTAGTGGAAAGCTGACTTAGCGAATCAAACCGGCTCGGGCGCCCATAATGCGGGTTAGCTCGTGTTCCAGCTGTGGTTTTATATCTAAGTATCGTTTGGAAATAACGGGGTAGAAGTAGTCCTGGCGTACATCGGCGATTTTTTCGATAGAGCCGTAAAAGTTCATATGCTCCGCCAAGTGCTCTGCGGTATGGGAGTAACCTACCCAGTAATCGATTCTTCCCAATACCAGTGTCTTTATACCCAGGTCTGGTCTTAGGAACGAAATGGTGTTGATGGGGCCGTAATCTTTCAGGTAACTCTCGGCTACGCCGTTCCCTCTTAGGTAACCGACATTGGCGTCTTTGATAAACAGACTCGAAGGGTCCTCTGGTTCGCCGATCTTTCGGTTTTTCCACACGGAGGTGTAGGGATCGCCAACGGGTGAGTTAACCACCACCATATTGTACTCATCGGCGACCGCGCTAAAGGACTTCAGGCGTATGCAGGTGCCGTCGTACTTATCTGAGTTCTTAAGTTCATAATTCTCACGCCTGCCGTTCAGATAGTGCATTTCAAAATCATAGCCAAGGGCGCCAAAGGCCTCGCTAAATACATCAACCAGCATTTGCCACTGTGGCAGGTTGGTGGGAATGCGGCAGGAGAAAAGAATCCGCGACTGTGCTTGCGAAATGCTGGAAAAGCCCAGCACAACAGTCAGGAGAAGAGGTGTCAGTCGATGTATGGGGCGAGTGCTCATACGCGCAGTATAGTCGCTGATCCCGGCCCGGGCCGGGATCGGAGCTTCGCCTTAGAAGGGTACGTCATCGTCTTCGTACAGGGATGAGGGCGGTGCCTGGTTAAAATCGGGAATGCCCGGGTCTTGATCCTGAGCCTGCGATACCGGCTGTACACGCCAGGCCTGCAAGCTGTTAAAGCATTTCTCGGGTTTACCTGCCGGTGACCAGAGGCGACCGGAAAGATTGAAGTGCACTAGGATTTCGTCACCCAGGTTGTAGGCATCCATAATGCCGCACTTGTCTTTGATCAGCTCCAGAGCGATGTAATTGGGATAGGCCGGGTTCTCACCTTCGCCCGTGAGCTTGATAACAAACTCGCGCTTGGTAAAACCGTTGCTGCCGTATTCCATGGTGTCGCCAATGGAGTGGATCTGGCCCTGGATTTGAAAACTTTGTGACATAAATTATTCCTTGGTGCTTCGTAGGTTTGCTATACGCCAGCCTCAAAAACCGTCGCTTCGCAATTTTCGTCGTTCCCGATATAAACGTCATTCCCGCCATTCCCGCGAAAGCGGGAATCTCAGGAGAGGATCTTCGTGATCACAAGGTTCCCGCTTTCGCGGGAATGACGTTTACTTATAATTTCTGAACGTGCTCCAGTCAGTGCGGTTAATCGATTAGGGAATACTGCGAATCTGAATAGCGTCGACGCCAACGCCTTCCAGAACGTCTGAAATCACCACGACCTTATCGCCGGATTCAAAACCGCGACGTTCCTTCAATACATTGAAGGCTTTCATCAGGGTCTTCTCCGGGTCTTGACTGAACTCCAGGCGGAACGGGTACACGCCGCGGTTAAGTAGCAGCTGGCGACGAGTGCGGTTATCGTTACTGAAAGCGTAAATTGGTGTGCTTTCCGGGTGGCAGTTGGTGACGTAGTTGGCCATGCGTCCACGACGGGTAATCACCACGATGCCCTTGGTTTTTAGCGCGTTGGTCAACTGTACTGCGGCGGCGGCTAGGTGCTGTTTGTCGTTGTCGATTTTCAGGTTCTTGGAAAAATTCAGACCGTGATCGTTTTCCGCGGTGCGGGCAATCTTGTTGAGCATTTCCACACACTTGACCGGATATTTTCCGATGGTGGTCTCACCGGACAGCATAATGCAGTCGGCGCCTTCGTAGATGGCGTTAGCTACGTCGGTTACTTCGGCGCGGGTGGGGATGGGATTGTCGATCATGGATTCCAGCAAGTGGGTAGCGACAATCACGCGTTTGCCATGCTCGGCGCACAGGCGCACCATGCGGCGCTGCTCGTTGGGCAACAAGTCGACGCTGATCTCTACACCCAGGTCGCCGCGTGCCACCATCACGCCGTCGGATTCTTCGATGATTTCTTCCAGGTTGCGCACGCCTTCCTGATCTTCAATCTTTGAGATGATTTTAATCTTGTTGGCTTTCTCGCCGAGCAGCTCACGCAGTTCGCGTACATCATTGGCGGTACGTACAAAAGACAGGGCGATGTAATCCAGCTCCTGTTCCATGGCGAAAAGAATGTCTTTGCGATCTTTTTCGGTAATGGCCGGCAGGTTGACGCGAATACCCGGCAGGTTTACATGGCGCTTACTTTTCAGAACGCCGCCGTCGATAACTTTACAGCGCAGGGTGGGTTCCTGCTTTTCCAGAACTTCGAGATTGATCAGGCCGTTGTCCACGGTGATCATATCGCCCACGGCAACGCTGTCGACCAGATCGTCGTAATTGATGTGAATAGAAGTCTCTTCCACATTGTCGCTGCCGCGTACGCTGATGGTGATCTCGTCGCCTTCATGCAGATTCAGTTCGTCGGCAATGTCGCCGGTGCGAATCTCCGGGCCCTGAGTGTCCATCAGGATGGGGATCGGGAATTTGACCTTCTTATTAAGGGTCTGGATGGCGCGAATGACCTTGGCGTGAGACTCGTGATCACCGTGAGACATATTCAGGCGCACCACGTTCATGCCGGCGTTGTACAACTTCTCCAGCATATCGAACGATTCAGTGGCGGGGCCAATGGTACAGATGATCTTGGTCTTTCTCATGGATGCGCGTCTCCTTTGACGACTTGTGTTCTCTGATGTCAGCTTTTACGGAGCGTCATTTAATTGGATCAGAATGAGCAATTTAAATGTTCGCCTATGCTGCACACGAATGTGCTGCCATGAGCCTATCGCTCATGCGAGCCAGACAAGTTTACGACTGCTGCTGATTCCACTCAATGCACTCTGCCAGAGTGACGCCACGGCCGCCAAAAATATCCAGCGCACTGCCGATGGTGAGATCGACTTTGCCGTTGGACAGTTGGTGGACGCGTTTCAAATCACTGATGGAACGGGCGCCACCGGCATAGGTTACGGGTATATCGGCGTGTTGGCCCAGGAAGCTCACCAATTCTTCATCGATACCCTGTTGCAGGCCTTCGACGTCGGCGGCGTGAATCAAAAATTCGCTGCAGTGCTGCCCCAGTTCCTTGAGGGATTCTTCGGTGATGGTCGTGTCCGTAACGGTCTGCCAGCGGTCGGTGGCAATGTTCCAGCCGCCATCGGTGCGGCGACAGCTGAGATCCAGAATCAGTCGATCAGTGCCGGTCTCGGCCTTGATGGTCTCTAAACGCTTCCAGCTGAATTGGCCGCCTTCGAATAAATAAGAGGTAACAATCACGTGAGAGGCACCGGCTTCCAGATAGCTGGTGGCGTTCTCGTTGTTGACGCCGCCGCCAAACTGCAGGCCCTGTGGCCACGCGGCCAGTGCGGCCAGCGCTTGCTCCTGATTGCCCGGGCCGAGAGCTATGACGTGACCGCCGCGCAGGTCGTACTGCTTGTAGAGATCGGCGTAGTAGGGCGCGTCGTAGTTGCTGACAAAGTTGGTGTCGGCGCCGTCGTCATTGAGGCTGCCGCCGACAATTTGCTTGACCTGACCTTGGTGCAGGTCGATGCAGGGGCGAAACAGGGTCACTGAACTCTCCGTCAATTTAAAAAGCAATTATATACCGGCAGCGCTATGGGCACCTCTGAATAATGTGATATTTCAGCGAAGGGCCGGAATTCCGGTGTGGTCCGACGGGTGAAATTCAGCGTATCAGATTATGGCCGTCGATGATCTTATGCCATAGTGTAAATTGGCTCTAACAGCTGACATATTTATGTTGTACATTTCTCAGAAATGACCCATTAAGGATGATTATTGTGAAAGCTATCAGAATCCAGGAATTCGGTTCACCTTCAGTTATGGAGTTGGTGGAATTGGATCCACCACAGCCTGGTGTGGGTGAAGTTTTGGTGACCGTATCCGCGGCATCGGTCAATCCTATCGACTACAAGATTCGCGAGGGCTCGCATTTGCTGTGTCCTTCCATGGATTTGCCCGCGGGCTTGGGTTTTGATTTCAGTGGCAAGGTCATCGCTTGTGGTGTCGGTGTCGACAATCTGGTGGTGGGCGATGCCGTGATCGGCATGGTCGGTTTTCCCGCTTCCGCCTGCTCCTATCAGGAGCAGCTCACGGTTTCTGCCGAGGCCTGCGTCAAGGTGACTAATGCCAAAGATCTGCCCGCCATGGCCGGCTTGCCTCTGGCGGGTCTGACCGCTTGGCAGGCAGTGCACACCGTAGGCCAGTTACAGAGTGGTCAGCGAGTGCTGATTCACGCCGCCGCCGGTGGCGTCGGCAGCTTTGCGGTTCAGCTTGCCAAGGCGCTCGGGGCACATGTTATCGTCACTGCGTCCGAACCCAAGCACGCAATGCTGCAAGGGCTTGGCGCCGATGAGTGCATCGACTATCGCGCCGCACCGTTTCAGGAGCAGGTAGAGCCGGTGGATCTGGTGATTGATTTGGTGGGCGGTCAGGTGGGGGTGGATTCCCTGGCTGTGGTAAGAGACGGTGGTTTGCTGGTGACCGTGCCCTCTGCCACACGTGAACATGTGTTGGCGGCGGCTGAAGCGGCTGGTGTTAAAGCAGAATTTTTCCTGATGCAATACGACGTCGCAGCTTTGACCAATATGGCCGAGCAGGTGGCTAAGGGAGAATTGCAGATTCTGGTGGGTGGGCGCATGCCTCTTTCCCAGGCGGATCTCGCCCATGAAACCATCGAGGCCGGTCACACCACTGGCAAGTTGCTGCTGTTGCCCTAGGGCCTGTCGACAGGCCCTAAATCTGCTACCGCGCCCGGCGCGTCATAAATTGACGTCCAGGCCCCATTTCTTCCAGAGCCGGTCTAGAGTTCCGGCCGCTTGCATCTGTGACAGCCACTGATTGATGGTGGCTACTGAGAGAGGGTGGCCCTGGCGGATCAATATGGTGTGGTGGTAGTGCTGGTCTTTCTTGTTGGAGATCAGCAGCTTTTTCGCCTGCTCTGGGTTGTCACTCAAAAACATTTTCAAATACGACTGGGTGACCACTGCAATATCGCCGCGCCCGCCCAGTAGCATCTTGATGCTGCTCTCGTTGGAGTCGGTAAAACGAATCTGAAAATTCTGCTTTAGAAAATTCGTATCGTTGTTCATTCCCGCAAAGCCGTAGTGGTAGCCTTCAATGCCAATAATGGTCTTGGTGTGGAGGTCATCGAAAAACTCCTGTCCGCGTCCACCTTGCTGGTGGGCGATATAGACTTCACCGCCTTCCAGATAGACTTTGCTGGCGTCCACCGGCCTGCTTTCCCAGCCCCATTGCCGGCTTTCAAACAGCATCATGTCGAACTTGCCGTGATCAAAGGCCTTGAAGCGTGCGGTGGGGGTGGTGCGGAATACCCTGAACTGGAACCGGGTCTGATGCTGATTCAGCAGTTTGATGAAATCGTGAATAACACCCTTGGCGGTGTATTTGTTGATCTGCCGTCCGGACGGGGAAAAGGTCTGGATGTCGACATGCTTGTTCGCCTTGTAGGCAAACGGCGCAAACGGATAAACACCCACATAGACCACTTCTCTGGCGCCGGCACTGGCACCTATCAGCAGTGCAAAGCAGCCAATTAGGAGAGATCTGATCATGTAGCAGGTTTCTTGTTATCTAAGTTTTTACGTGTGACGTAATTTTAGTCGTGCTTTGGCGTAAAAACCACGCGGATTTCGTGGGCAATAGCTTAGGGCCTGTTAACACTAATTCTGATACTTCTGCTGGAGACTATTTTCGCTCCCAGTCAGGCGGTATGAGCGCCATTTAGTTGTTCTAAATAAGCGAATTCCAAC
>JALUYN010000396.1 GCA_027012915.1 Cellvibrionaceae bacterium | reverse complement strand
AGACAGCGATCTCTACGCTGAACTGCTGCCCCATTTTGAGCGTGCCTTGAGCGGCGAGGAATACACGTTCACCCTGGACCAACAGGACAACAACAGCGACGATGTCACACTGCAAATCAGCCTTTGGCCAGATCGCAAAGAGGGCAAGAAAAAGATTTCCGGTTTCTACATTACCATCGAAGATATCTCGGACCAGATAAAGACCGAACAACAGCTGCACAAGTACGCTACTGATCTTGAGTTCCAAACCTGGGCGCTGGAAGAAGCGAAAGAAAAAGCCGAACAGGCTACTCAAGCGAAGTCCGAATTCCTGGCCAATATGAGCCATGAAATTCGAACGCCCATGAATGGAGTGATGGGCATGTTGCGATTGTTGGAAAACGAACCCCTGACGCCACATCAGCAACACTATGCCCATCTCGCCCGCACCAGCGCTGACTCCCTGTTGGTATTAATTAATGACATCTTGGATTTTTCCAAAATCGAAGCCGGTAAGTTGGAACTGGAGTTGATTGAATTTGATTTGACCGAACTGCTGGAAAGACTGGCAGACTCAGCCAACTTCAGCGCGGAACAGAAAGGACTGAATTTTCATCTGGAGTTGCCACAACTACATCACACCATGGTGGGGGACCCCACGCGGATTCAGCAAATTCTCACTAACTTCACCAGCAACGCTATCAAGTTTACCGAATCCGGCGACATCACTTTAAAGCTGGATACCATGGAAAGTTTTGAACCGGGGCGGTTGGGCATCAGGTTTTCCGTATCCGACAACGGCATCGGTATTCCAGAAGCAAAGCAGCGCCAACTGTTTGAAGCCTTTTCCCAAGTCGACGCATCCACTACACGGCGCTATGGCGGCACGGGACTGGGCTTATCCATTGCCAAACAACTCACCGAGTTAATGGGCGGAAGCATTGGTGTCACCAGCGAAGAGGGCCACGGCAGTGAGTTCTGGTTCAGCATCGAACTCCCCATCGCCAATAGGATTACCCCAAAGGACACATTGTCGATTCAAAATGACGTCCATCACGTCGTCATTGCCTCCACGCGTGGCAAGCAGGCGCGGCTAGTTGAACACCAGATGCGGCAGCTGGATTTTGAAGAGATCCGCCGCCACAGTTTGGAAGATTCACCCCAAGCACTGATTGCCGAAGTCGAGCAGACTTTATCAAAGCCAGATCATCTATTGGTTATAGACTCGGGGTTAATGGCGCCATCCGAGCTTGAGCGGCATCCAGATCTGTCGCGCCTTGAAGAGGGGCTGTCACAGCAACATGCAGCCAAGATTCTGATGTTGCAGCATCAAACGGATACACTAAAGACAAGCATCAATGGCGATTTCCAGCTGATCTTGCCCACCTCTCCCAATAAACTACACCGGTCTCTGTCACTGACCAGCGATGCTAGCGCCGCAGTATCGCAACATAATCTGACCGACCTGTCGGCCTCACGCATATTGGTGGTCGAAGACAACCTGATCAACCAGCAGGTGGCGCTGGCAACGCTCGAAGATCTTGGCCTGCAATCGGATATCGCCAGTCATGGTTTGGAGGCTGTCGCCATGTTGCGTCAGGCGAGCCCCGCCTACGATCTGGTGCTGATGGATTGCCAAATGCCAGTCATGGACGGTTTTCAAGCTACCCAGGCCATTCGCAAAGGCGAGGCCGGCGATAACAATCGCCAAGTGACCATTATGGCAATGACCGCCAACGCCATGAAAAGCGATCAACAGGCGTGCCTCGACGCTGGCATGAATGACTATGTGGCCAAGCCCATTGATCCCGATCTATTGGCGAGTAAGCTGCACCAATGGCTATCAACAACCTCAAGCAGTGTGGAACCTTCCCAGCCCGATAACGAGGTTTCGACTGACAAGCCTGCGTGGAATAGAGAACAGCTCTATAAGCGTCTAAAGCAGCGCAGCGACCGCGTTGCCATGTTGCTGAAGATTTATCTCAATGACACCCCAGCCCGCATTG
>JALUYN010000395.1 GCA_027012915.1 Cellvibrionaceae bacterium | reverse complement strand
CCAACAACTGGAAGTTTACTATCAACCCATTATCGATCTCAGTAGCGGCAACGTACGCAAAGCTGAAGCTCTGTTGCGCTGGAACCACCCTGGCGGACAAATTTCTCCCAACGAGTTTATCCCCCTGGCAGAAGAATCCGGGTTGATTACCGAGATTGGTCACTGGGTGTTTGCCGAGGTGAGCCGCCAATCTGCCGCCTGGCACGCTGACTACAATTGCGATATTCAGGTATCGGTGAACAGCAGCTCAGCACAGTACCACGATGAAAACTACTGCCAGCCCGAATGGTTCGCAGAGATGGCAAATCAGGGTATGAAAGCTGCAAACCTGTGCGTGGAAATAACAGAGAGTCTGCTACTGGAGCCCCACGAGAAGACCCTCAATAAACTGCTGGCCCTGAGAGATCAAGGCATTGAAGTCTCCTTGGATGACTTCGGCACCGGTTACTGTTCACTTGCCTATCTCAAACAATTCGACATCGATTATCTCAAGATTGACCGCAGCTTTATTCACAACATCAAACCTGAAAACAGCGATCGCGTACTTTGTGAAGCCATAGTTGTAATGGCACACACGCTGGACATCAAGGTTATCGCCGAGGGCGTTGAGACCGAGGAGCAGCAACAACTGCTGCGCGATATGCACTGCGATTACGCTCAAGGCTATCTCTACAGCCAGCCACTAACCGCAGATGAGTTTGCCCGTCGCTGGCTTTAGGGCCGAGTGACAAACATCTAAAAGCTGGAGCCCGGCAGTTTAGGGCTTGTTCACGCTAATTCTGATACTTCTACTCTAACCCACATGTTGCACCAATACATGCCCATCTTAAGGTTTGATTCTACTATGCAAGCCTATTTTTAGTTTTGAACCTGTTACAAATTGTCCCCTGTAACATTTGCCGGTTTTTCACTTGATCTTCTCAAACCAAAATTCCAACACCGCGTTAAATTCAGCCGTCGCAATCAATCTCCCGACTTTCCGGGGAACATTAACCCTCACCATTAGCGCAAAAAACGAATCCAACGCCACAGCCGTAAGACATCCGCAAGCGCAGCAGCCACATAAGTATAGGCAGCCGCTTTAAGAACTTGCCTCGCAGCGGCCATATGGTGTTCGGGTACATAACCGGCCTCCAGAATTGGCAGCGCCTTATTGAAACTGGCATCGTACTCTTCGGGGAGAATAGCCACGTACATGGCAACGGAAGCCAACATGGTCAGCACTGCCACAGCGGCGAACAGCAACATCAACGCAGGTACTTTAAATACGGCGCCAGCCACAGGAATCAATGACAAAAGTACCGCGCCGATTTTCCGAATGCGAAACGCCTTACTGAGATACTTATCTCGCAACTGACTCACCGGCTCCTGACGTACAAACTGAATGGCGTGTCCCACTTCATGGGCCGCTACCGCAACTGCCGTGAGCGACTTGCCATCAAATACCGTCGGGCATAAGACCACCCGCTTTTCTTCGGGGCTGTAGTAGTTTTCATCAGGACCACCCTTTTCTACGGCAACGCCCTCTAACTCGAAACGCTCCACCAGATGTTGCGCCAACTCACCTCCGGTGCCTGGCATCTCATCAATGGTTTTAGAGTGCTTCCACATCACGTATTTAATCCAAGCCATTGGAGCAAAAAACAAGAATAGAAGCGCCAGGCCACCAAGACCGTAAATCATAATTTCCTCAATACTGTTTCCAAAGGCACATAGTGAAGTCCAACATTATCTTTAAAAATCTGGACAGAAATAGCTTGCCATTGACCGGAACCACAACAGATAGATCTCTGATCTTTGCTGTCATCGTGATAGTTATAGACAGCAATTTTATCAACGCCTTTTGATAACACACCATAAATCCGGTTCAACCACTGACCTCTGACAACCAGCTCGCGAGAACTCGCAGAACAAGAGGTTTAATCCAGAGGTTTCATTCAGCCAGGTAATCAGCGACGAACGTTCTTTGATTAATCCAACCCAGAT
>JALUYN010000394.1 GCA_027012915.1 Cellvibrionaceae bacterium | reverse complement strand
CACAAACATCGCCTTGCCGGTTTCCCAAGCGTTGGCATAATGAGCCACAAAGTCACGTGCTATCTGATCCAACCGACTTGTTGCAGTAATGATGTGATAATCACGCTTCAGCTCTCGCTCCAACCTTTGTTGAACGTCTACATCCTCAATTTCCAATTCATCCAGCTTTTCCGCTATGCGCTCATTGATGCCTTTGGGGTCCGCAACCGTGTGCTCGTTGCCATCTTCGTCGGTAAATACCAACTCTTCACCACGGGCATCGTAGTACAAGGGCACTGTCGCCTTATCCTCGACAGCCCGCTGAAAGTCATAGGTAGAGATGTAATCACCAAAAACCTTCTTGGTTATCTCATCATCTTTAAATAATGGCGTTCCGGTGAAGCCGATAAAGCTGGCATTGGGCAAGGCGTTGCGCATGTTTAACGACAAGGTGCCATATTGAGTGCGGTGAGCTTCGTCGGTGATGACGATAATGTCGTCGCGCTCGGAATAGGGCTTTTTAGGGTCGACTTTTTCGTTAAATTTTTGAATGAGAGTGAACACAAAGGCTTTTTGCTGCCCGATCAGCGTCTTGAGGTCTTTCCCGCTATCCGCTCGGCACGGGTCTTTATCGTTATCGACCAAGCCACAACCTGCAAAGGTTTTATAAATTTGCGTGTCCAAATCCTCGCGGTCTGTTAACACCACAAAGGTATAGTTGCCACCTAGCTTTCGATGCACCATCTGGGCGAAAAATACAATCGAATAAGACTTGCCAGAACCCTGGGTGTGCCAGAAAACCCCCAACTTACCCAAACGCTCACCACGATTTACCACAGCATCAATAGCGCGACTGACACCGAGGTATTGGTGATTACGGGCAACGATTTTCACCAAGCGGCCAGAGCTTTGGTCAAACAAGGTGAAGTTTTCAAAGATGTCCATAAAGTTGGTTTTGGAGCAGGTTCCCTTCAGCAAGGTCTCCATATTCACCACGCCTGGCTCATTCTCTTTCAATCGCTTCCAGTCATTGAAATGCTCAAATTTACTGGAAACGGAGCCAATCTTGGCGTCAATGCCATTGCCCAAGATAATAAAGGCGTTGTGATAAAACAGGTGCGGGACGGTGTCTTTGTAGTCCGCAAGATTTTGCTCATAGGCAGCACGAATATCCTTGTGAACGTTTTTCACCTCCATAAACAGCAGCGGAATGCCATTCACAAAGCCGACAAGGTCTGCCCGGCGCCGATAAATGTCGCCTTTAATCCAAAACTCTCTGACCAGTAAAAAGTGATTGTTTTCGTAATTATCAAAATCAAACAGGCGAAGACGCTTTTTTACCCGCTCACCTTTGTCGTTGTGGAAGCTCACCTCTACGCCATTCTTATGAAGGGAGTATTTCTCCTTATTCACAGCAACAATATTGGTGGATGCTGGCATCTCACAGACCACGCGCAATGCCTCCTGGTAGGCGACATCCGGCAAGCCAGGATTTAGCTCAACCAGCTTCTCACCCAAATAGCGGGTTAACACCACCTCTTGCTCTGACAGCCGACCTAAATCACCTTCCTTGCCCAGCTTTTCATACATGCCAAGAACAGATTCATCCCACTGCAACTGATTCAGCAAGTAGTCTGCGGTGACTTCCTGAACCAGAGTTTCTTCAGTCATGGCCATGAGTAAATCCCACTATTTCTTGTTCTTAACTTGATAGCGTACAGGGCGATTGAGCTTCTTTACTTGCTCATCATCAACAGCTCGTTTCAGCCAATCAGTTAACTGCGTTTTATTAAGCTGAGTGCTTTCAATTAATTCTTCGACAGTAACTGGCTTCTCTGCCAAGCGCTGCAGCTCGGAGGTAAACAGCTGATAGAAATCGATAGGACCTGATGGGGCAGCGTCGCTTTCGGCAGTTTGCTCTGAATTTACAACAATGTTTGCCTGATTTTCGTTAACGACACTTTCGGTCTCTGACTCAACAACTTCCTTTTTATGCTCAGGTTCAATCTCAGGGCCAG
>JALUYN010000393.1 GCA_027012915.1 Cellvibrionaceae bacterium | reverse complement strand
TTCTTGTCATTCATACAGACGGCTCTTCGGTGTCTTCATCCAGCTCATCGACAGACACATCGTCAAAAAGACTGGTGGCCGAACCAGAGGGATATTCTGATTGCTTAGTTTCAATTGTTTCTTCGGTTTCACTGCCGATTTCTAGGTCATCATGCGCGGTGTCTTCGTCTGATACTTCATTGACGCTTTCATTCGCAACCTCATCAAATAGCGAGCCAGCTTCTTCTATTTGATCGCTGCTAACATCATCAAATAGAGATTCACCCGTAATCTCTCCTGTTTGGATTTCAGCAGTTTCGGCTTCGGCTTCGGCTTCGGCTTCGGCTTCGGCTTCGGCTTCGGCTTCGGCTTCCAGCACATTATCATTCTGGCCGTCTTCGGGCGTCTCGCTCTGCTCTTGCTCAACATTAGTCTCGGTAGACACACCCGCCTCTGAGAGCTTTTTGTCCTCTTCGAAATCGAGCTCAGCATTGAGCTTTTCGAGATCCGCGATCTCACCTAGAGTCGGCAGTTCATCCAAGCTTTTCAGATTGAAGTAATCCAAAAAGTGGCGGGTTGTTGCGTACAAAGACGGACGACCGGGAACATCGCGATGGCCTACTACCTTGACCCAATCTCGCTCTGTCAAAGTTTTGATAATGTGTGAACTTACCGCCACGCCGCGAATTTCCTCGATATCGCCTCGGGTAATGGGCTGACGGTAGGCTATCAGGGCCAGCGTTTCGAGCATCGCACGAGAGTATTTCTGGGGCTTTTCTTCCCACAGACGATTCACCCAGGGGGCTACATCTTCAACCACCTGAAAGCGCCAGCCACTACCCACTTCTTTGAGTTCAAAACCACGCCCGGCGCAGTCCGCCTGGATTTCTTCGATAGTCGCCTTCACTTCATCCTTTTCTGGCTGTTCCTCATCTTCGGGGAATAAAGACATCAGTCGATCTCGACTCAAAGGTTCGCCAGCGGCCAGCAGGGCTCCCTCGATTACTTTGCGCAAAAGGGTTTTGTCAAAGCTCATGATTTGGTTTCTCGCGAATAAAATAGATTGGAACGTGAGTAACGATTAATGGTTTCGAGCATAATAAAATTGAGCATAGCGACAACGGATTATTAAGTGGACCTGGCTTTTACATGGATCGGGCCAAACGCTTCACTTTGCACGATCTCCACCAGAGACTCTTTAATCAATTCCATTACCGCCAAAAAGGTAACCACAACCCCCAAGCGCCCTTCTTCAATATGAAAAAGACTGACGAAAGGCACAAACTGCCCTCCGGACAAATTGTCGAGAACTTCAGTCATACGTTCACGAGTGGAAAGCTTTTCCTTCTCTACGTGATGACTTTCGAACATATCCGCACGCCTGAGCACCTCGGACAGCGCCATCAGTAGCTCTTTAATCTCTACCTCGGGTTCTGGCCGCGTTAAGTTGCGATCCGGGGCTTGGGCCTTGGCCTGATGAACATCGCGGCCAACGCGTGGCAGCTCGTCAATGTCCTCGGCTGCTTTTTTGAAGCGTTCGTATTCCTGTAGACGACGAATCAGCTGAGCTCTCGGGTCTTCTTCGTCCTCTTCCGCCTCATTACTGCGAGGCAGTAACATGCGGGACTTAATTTCCGCCAGCATTGCCGCCATCACCAAATACTCTGCGGCCAGCTCGAAATGCATGGCGTCCATCAGCTCCACGTACTGTACGTACTGGTGAGTGATGTCCGACACGTTGATCTCGAGAATATCGATATTCTGACGTCGAATCAGGTACAGCAGCAGATCCAGCGGCCCTTCGAAAGCTTCGAGGATAACTTCCAGAGCATCGGGCGGAATATACAGATCTTTAGGCAGCTCAGTGACCGCTTGCCCCTGCACGATGGCAAATGGCATTTCGGCCTGCTCGGGCTTTTCGGAGGATTCTTGTTGCCCCTCAACTGAGGGTTCCTGTCCTTCCGCTGAAGGCTCATTTCCTGGAGCTGAAGACTCATTTCCTACAGCTGAAGGCTCTTCCCCTTCGGCGGCAGATGCAGTTGCCAAGGCATCAGAGGTCTGACCCGCAGGTGCGGTCGGCTCCTCTGCTTGTATTTCAGCGATTTCGTCACTCACGTCAAATATACCTTGGTGTTATCGCGCCCTAACCGAGGGGCTAAATCCGTGGAAAAGCGGGCAAGTATACCGACTAATTGCCTGCCTTAACAGGAACTTACTGGAAATCAGAAGAGTCGCCGCAGCCCTCGCGAATCACCTCCGGATATTCGCCGGTCATATCAACCACGGTAGTAGCCTCCATACCGCAATAACCGCCATCAATAACCAGTTCCACATGGTGTTGCAGAGTGTCGCGCATCTCGTAGGGGTCTATGGGCGGATATTCTTCTCCGGGCAACAATAGCGAACTGGACATCAGAGGCTCCCCCAACTCCTCCATCAACGCCAAAGCAATGGCATTATCAGGGACTCGCAGGCCAATGGTCTTGCGCTTCGGGTGCATCAATCGTCTTGGCACTTCATTGGTTGCCTCGAGAATAAAGGTATAAGGTCCCGGGGTGTGATTCTTCAACGCTCGAAAGGTTAAGTTGTCTACCTTGGCGTAGGTAGACAATTCGGAAAAATCACGGCACATCAGTGTGAAGTTGTGGTGTTTATCCAATTGGCGAATGCTACGGATGCGATCCAGCGCTGTTTTATCGCCAATATGGCAGCCCAAGGCGTAGGCGGAATCCGTTGGATAAACGATTAAACCACCGGCGCGCACAATATCCGCCGCCTGACGAATGAGCCGAACCTGGGGGTTCTCTGGGTGAATCTGGAAAAATTGCGCCAAAATAAGGCTCCCTATTCTTTGTGTTTTGGGTGCTGATAGTGAAACCTATCAACACCACTCCTAAGTTGTTGTGCTGATCCACTGCCGAATCACATTTAACTATCAGTTAACTACCAGTGATCCCACACGGGATCGCAGAGGTCTGGCAGCTCCGAAAACCGACCCAACTCCTGCCAGGGCTGATCCGGCACATGAAAATCGCTGCCACAAGATGCCCAAAGCTCATAACGCTCTGCCAGCTTAGCCATATCTCTGGTCAACTGCGGTGTTTGCCGCCCGCTGACCACTTCCATAGCTCTTCCGCCCGCTTCAATAAATTCCTCAATAACAGCACGCAGTTTGGTGCGGGTCATATTGTACTTATCCGGGTGAGCCAGTACCGCTGTGCCACCTGCACTATTGATCCAATCAACTGCAGTGGCAATATCAGGCCACTCCTGCTTAACGTCACCCGGCTTGCCCGCTCCCAGATAGCGTTTAAATGCCTCTGCATGGTTTTTCACCGCACCGGTGTCCACCAGATAGCGCGCGAAGTGGGGTCTTCCAATCACGCCACTACCGGCATAGCGAGCGGCTCCTTGAAGAGTATCTTCAAAACCACATTTGGCGAGTTTCAAGGCGATTTTTTCTGCGCGACGACTGCGCGCTTCAGACTGTTGCTGACAGGCCTGAACCAAGCCACTGTGATCGGGATCGAAATTTAATCCAACGATATGGATACCCATGCCTCGCCAGAGGCAGGAGAACTCTATCCCCGGTATGAGGTCTATGCCCTGTACACTGGCTGCACGGGCTGCCTCATTGTAACCAGCGATGGTATCGTGGTCAGTGAGGGCCAGAGTCGTCACTCCTTGAGTTTTAGCCCTCGACAGCAACGCCTCAGGCCGTAAAATACCGTCCGAACAATTACTGTGGCTGTGCAAATCGTACAACTGCTGAATTCCTATCCCGCTTATTAACGCCATTATCACTGAGAAGCACCATGACGCAAACAGATGCGCCGAAAAAAAAGCAGGAAAGCCTGCTGGCCAACATCCTGCTCAATATTGTTATTCCAACCGTTATTCTCACCAAGCTCAGCAGCGCTGACTATCTGGGCCCCAAATGGGCCATTGTCGTAGCGCTGGCATTTCCGATTGCCTATGGTCTCTACGACTTCAGAGGCTCACGCAAGATCAACATATTCTCAGCTCTGGGGGTAATCAGCATTTTTCTGACCGGCGGCATCAGCCTGCTGGAACTCGACGCGCAATACATTGCAATCAAAGAAGCCGCTATTCCCGGCATCATAGGCCTGGCAACATTGATCTCTACCCGCACGCGCTTTCCCCTGGTTAAGACCTTCCTCTACAACGACAAGGTACTGCAGATTGAAAAAGTGGATGCTGCACTTGAGGAGTACGGCACAGAAAAGGAGTTCCAAAAAACACTCCAAAACGCCTCCTATTTGGTTGCTACATCGTTTTTCCTATCATCCGCCTTGAACTATGGCCTGGCGAAGTATCTGCTGGTCAGCC
Organism: Cellvibrionaceae bacterium; assembly: GCA_027012915.1. The sequence goes on along the minus strand of JALUYN010000393.1, from coordinate 7,216 downwards.
CTCCAGGGACCGAGGCCTATACTGCAGAGCTGGGCAAAATGACGGCCTTGAGCTTCCCCGTTATTGCCGTTCCCGCAACCATGGTCATGATGTGCGCTCTGTACTATCTATTCTCCAATATTCGCAAGCTCACTCATTTGGATCTGGAAGATATCCTGATCCATCAATAACGCTCTTATCTTAACCAATACAATAATAGGACTCCCATGCTCTACGCCATTATCAGTGAAGACGTCGAAAACAGCCTGCCGCTGCGCGCCAAATCTCGCCCAGACCACGTAGCCCGGCTACAGCAACTAAATGAACAAGGGCGACTGATTCTGGCCGGCCCCCACCCCGCCATTGATAGTGAAGACCCGGGCGAAGCGGGTTTCACTGGCAGCCTGGTGGTGGCAGAATTCGACTCTCTCGAAGCAGCCCAACGATGGGCAGATGAAGATCCGTACATCTCCGCAGGGGTCTATGCCAAGGTCGTCGTCAAGCCCTATAAAAAGGTGTTGCCCTGATGTGACGGAGTTTGCAGGCAAAGCGTACATTTTAAGGTAACATCCCAGACGTTTTGGGACTTTGTGTGCTTTTTATGTCTTGGCCTCACTCAGTCCTGAAGCACAATGACTGTCAGGCACAGCCCCGGTCTTAAGCACAACCATAATAGTTACAGGATCAACCGTGAAAAAAATCACACTCCTTCTCACGCTACTGATGTACGCCACATCCAGCTACGCGGAGTACCGCTGGATTAAAGACACCCTCTACGTTCCTCTGCGCAGCGGCATGGGTAATTCCTTCCGCATTCTCGACAAAGGACTGATTTCCGGCACTCGCCTTGATCTGATCGAAATTGTTGAATCCGAGCGCGACACCTGGGCACGGGTTAAGACGGACGACGGCATCGAAGGCTGGGTAAGAGCTCAATATCTGATCGACACCCCAACCGCAGCTCAAAAGCTGATCAGCGCAAACCGCAAGATCAAAAAACTCGAACAACAGAACAGCGACCTGCAAAACAACCTTGGCAGCAACCAGTCCACCAGCAAACAACTGCAAAAGGATCTGAAAAATGCCGAAACCGAAGTGGCGCGCCTCAGCAAAGAGCTCAAAGAACTGAAACAAATATCGGCAGACTCCATCGCCCTCTATACCAACCACCAAAAGCTCATGGAAACCCACCAACTGGTGCAAACTGAATTGGACGTGGTAAAGACTGACAACGATCGCTTGCGTAACAATAACGATCACCAATTTTTCCTGTCGGGAGCTGGTGCGGTGTTACTCGGCGTTATTCTGGCATTGGTAGTTCCGCGCTTGCGCAGCAAGAAGCGCTACTCTGAGTGGGGTTAAGACTATGATGCAGGCACTATGTCTTGCCATCGCACTGCTCATTGGCAGCGCGAACACCCTGGCGGCCGACAACCCCAGAGTGCTTATCAAAACAACCCACGGCGATATCATCTTCGAACTGTACCCTGAAAAAGCGCCGCTAACCGTGGACAACTTTCTAAGATACGTCAACGATGGATTCTACAACGGCACGCTGTTTCACCGGGTGGTTCCGGGCTTTGTCGCCCAAGGTGGCGGTCTGACGTTCGACTATGTACGCAAGCCAACCCGGGACCCCATCATTAACGAATCGGACAACGGCCTGAAAAATCGGCGTGGTAGCGTGGCGATGGCGCGCACAGCAAATCCTGATTCAGCAACTGCGCAGTTCTTTATTAATCTCATCGACAACGCACATCTCAATGACGAGGCCGATGAAGAGGCCGATGGTTATGCTGTGTTTGCCCCTGTAGTCGACGGTATGAAGGTCGCCGACACCATGGCAGATGAGGTTCGCAATAGCGAAGATGGAGTTAAGCCCTTTATGCAGATAATCTCCGCTAAGCTGATTACTCAGGACTGATCATTCCACACGACACCGTGCGATGCCACAAACCACTGATGCCACCATCTACAGATTAAGTAAGAGCCTCATATATGACTGCTACAGCCTTGAGCGACGAAAAAACAGCCTTGAGCGATAACAAGACAGCCCTTAGCGTAAACCTCAATAAAATCGCCCTGCTGCGCAATTCCCGCGAGGGCAACTACCCCAATGTGGTTGAACACGCCAAGACCTGCATTGCTGCTGGCGCTGATGGCATCACCATCCACCCGCGTCCCGATCAGCGTCATATTCGCGTGGAAGATGTTGCCAACCTGCACCAGCTGCTGCAAAACCAGGCAGACATTGAGTACAACATTGAAGGTAATCCCTTCGCCAATGCTATGGGCAGCTACCCAGGATTTATGGAGTTGGTGGAACAGCACATCCCAGAACAATGCACACTGGTGCCGGACAGCAACGACCAGCTCACTTCCGATCACGGTTTTAATCTCAGCCAGTCCGGCGACAAGCTTGTGCCCATTATCGAGCGCCTGCAGACACTTGGATGCCGCATCAGCCTGTTTATGGATCCGGACATCGAGCAAATCAAGCTGGCTAAAGATATCGGTGCTGATCGTATCGAACTGTACACAGGGCCTTTCGCAGCAGCCTATGCCGCCAATTCAGATAACTTCGACGAACTTTTCCGAAGCTACTATGACGCTGCCGTCGCCGCCCAAGAGTTGGGGCTGGGGGTCAATGCGGGTCACGATCTGAATCTCGAAAATCTTGGCAAGTTTCGGGAAATACCAAACATTCTGGAGGTTTCCATCGGTCACGCGCTGACCGTCGACTCTATTGCCATGGGCATGGGCAACGCCGTATCAGCCTACAAGAATCTGTGCATTAAATAATTCGACAAAGATGATTGAAACGCGCCGGTTTATGCAGCTTTGAAACCGGCCGGCCCCCTCGCTCACTTCTCACATTATTTCAACCGTCACTTTGGTTGATCCACTCCAGATGGTCTAACCTGTAGGTAAAATCGACCACCATTAAGGAGTACGTCAATGCAATCCATTTTGGTCAAAGACTATATGGACCACAATCCACATTCCGTGCCGGTTACCGCCAACGTTAAAGACGTCGTAGAAGCCCTGCTTAAGGACCGCGTGATTGGGGCACCGGTCGTAGATGAAAACAAACAACTGGTGGGTTACGTGTCTGAACAGGACTGCGTCAAAGATCTGCTCAACGACGCCTTCTACTGCGAAGAACCGGGGGCGGTCACCACCGTTATGAAGACCGAAGTAGCCACCGTCACACCCGACACCTCTATCGTCGAAGTAGCGCAATCCATTCTGGAAAAGAAACACAAGAACTATCCCGTAATTGAAGACGGCAAGCTGGTAGGCGTTATCAGTCGATCACTGATTCTACGGGCGCTGCTGGAAAACGATAACGACTGCTATATCAAGCACTAATCTTTTCCATCGAGGTTTTATTCCCCCTATAATGGCCGGCTGCATGTACCGGCTATTTTTGGTTTGGTGCGCCCGAAACCGTTCCATCACACACAAGAGTCAGGGGTAACATGGCCATCACACTCAATGTTATTGGCGCAGGCAAGTTGGGCAAAACACTGGCACGCCTTTGGTGTGATAAACATCTGGTAAGCATTGGTGCCGTCGCCTCGAGAAGCCTGGAAAGCGCTGGCGAGGCAGTGATTTTCATTGGATCCGGAACCGCCACGCAAACTCTGAGTGATTTACCTCCGGCAGAGCTTTGGCTACTGGCCACTCCTGATTCGGAAATTCAGGCAACGGCCGAGCGCTTGCACAACAGCGACCAACTGCGCGACACCGACATTCTCTTGCATTGCAGTGGCAGCCTCAGCAGTAACATTCTCGTCGGCGCAGCTACTCAGCATCTTGTTAGCGTCCACCCCGTTCACAGCTTTGCCAGCCCTACCCAATCGCTGCAGACATTTTCAGGCAGCTACTGCGCCATTGAGGGAGAAGAACATGCCAAACAGCGGGTCACAGCTTTGTTTGAAGCCATTGGCGCGGAACTTTTCCCAGTAAGCAGCGACGCAAAAACTCTCTATCACAGCGCCTCAGTTCTAGCCTGTAACGCCCTGGTAGGTTTACTTGATACCAGTCTGCAAGCAATGAATGCAGCGGGTGTGCCCCGCTCACTGGCACAGCAGATTCTGTTACCCATAGTGCACCAAACCGTGGACAACACCCTGCAACGCTCACCTATTGAAGCCCTTACCGGACCGGTGTCCAGAGGCGATCACGCCACCGTTGCCCGGCAACTGTCAGCACTTACTCAAATCGATACCGGCGCCTCGGACATCTACCGCAGCCTCGGGCAACGCACACTAGCCATCGCTCGCGAGCAAGGTCTTGATTCTCATCTGGCCGCTCAAATCGACCTGCTATTCAGCGACAACTCATGAACGCCTGGGACAGCCAATGTTGCGTCATAGGTGCTGGCGTCGTAGGCCTGGCAGTGGCGCGAAGGCTGGCTACCGCCGGTTTTGAAGTTGTGGTCGTGGAGCAGGAATCCCGCATTGGCAGCCATACTTCTTCACGCAACAGCGAGGTCATACACGCAGGTCTTTACTATTCCCCAAACAGCCTCAAGGCTCTGCACTGTCGGCGCGGGCGCGATGCCCTCTACGAATTTTGTGATGTCTATAGCGTGCCCTATTCCCGCTGCGGAAAGCTGATTGTTGCGACTGGTGACGAACAAAAGGCACAGCTAGGCCGTATCAGAGAGCGCGCAGAGACGAACGGGGTATACGACCTTGAACTCGTAGATCAAGCCGCCCTGCGCGAACTGGAGCCGGAACTGCAATGCACAACCGCTCTGCTATCGCCCTCCACCGGTATAATCGATAGCCATGCTTTTATGCTGGCACTGCAAGGAGATTTGGAGCGCCACGGAGGTATTCTCGTCTGCAACAGCCAAGTAACAAATGCCACCCGCAGTAGCTCTGGCCACTATCTACTGCAAATCCGCGACGCCAATAATTCGAGCGAGCCACCCACAACTCTGACTTGTCGATACTTGATTAATGCCAGTGGATTATTTGCAGCACAACTTCTCAGACAACTAGAGGTATTTCCAGAGTCTTCAATACCGTCAATGAGTTACGCAAAAGGTAACTACTTCCGCCTGAATCGCAAAGCGCCCTTTTCCCACCTAATCTACCCGGTTCCTGAAGCCGGAGGACTGGGCGTGCATCTGACACTGGATCTCGCCGGGTCCGCGCGATTTGGCCCGGACGTCGAATGGCTGGCCCCAGGCGATATCTCACAACCGGACTACCGTGTGGACAGTACGCGGGTCGATAGCTTCTATTCTGCCGTACAGAAATACTGGCCTGGCCTGCAGAAAAATGATTTGACGGCCGACTACTGTGGTATCCGCCCGAAAGTCGTTAGCCGAACGTCCGACAACGATTTTAAGATTCAAACTGAGTGCGAGCACGGGCTACCTGGATGGATTAACCTACTTGGTATTGAGTCTCCCGGGCTAACCGCATCACTGTCGTTGGCGGACGAGGTTTGTACTATAATCCGCGGCCAATCCAGAACTTAGATCCCGAATTCCATGAGTAACCCACGAGAACCCCGCCAGGACAGCCAAGACTACCTGGACAAAAAGCGCTTCTACAATCAGTTACTCACAGTTTATGGCCGCAAACCGGTGCTGGAGGCATTGCTGGACAAGCACACCCAAGTGCACCGACTGCACCTGGCAGACAGCAATAAGTCCGCCGCAATTCTGGACCAGATTATCGAACTGGCAGAAAGCAAAGGCGCCGAGGTTCTCTACCACGACAAACAGGCGCTGTCGCGAATTTCCAAGAACAGTAAGCAAGACCAGGGGGTTGCGGTAGATTTGATATGTCGGGGCAGCGAAGACTATCGAGATTTCCTGAAACGCCCAGTCGCCGCTGGAACAGATATTATAGCCCTGGATCGCATCACCAATCCGCAAAATTTGGGAATGATTATTCGGTCGGTATGCGCTGGAGGCTCACAGGCGTTACTTCTGCCTGAAAAAGGCTGCGCGCGACTTGACGCATTGGTGATCAAAGCCAGCGCCGGAACGCTGTTCCGCACCCCTATTCTTCGATGCAAGAGCCTGGGGCAAGCCCTGGCTGACTTCCGTGACAACGGCTTTGATATCTATGGTTTATCCTCCCACGCCACTCATTCGCTAAAAGAAGTGGGAGGCGACAGCCGCTGTATATTTGTTATGGGTAATGAATCAGACGGAGTCAGCAAAGAGGTCGAAAAGCAATGCAATCGCATGCTTTCCATTCCTATGAACAATGGGGTGGAATCACTTAATGTGGCAGTCACAGCGAGCTTATTGGCTTATCGCAAACTGCTTTAGTAATAGCGCCGCACTCTGATCTCGCTAACCACAGAACACTTTCGCGGCAGCACATACTTTTTCAACAATCACGCCTTCCACAGATCTCGAGCAAACAGATACCGCACAAAAAACACCAGAGTGAAGCAACCACCGACCCAGAACAACTGCAGAGGACCGGTGTACTGCATGGTATAGCCACAGACAAGCGCGCCGAGCGGCGCTGCTCCAAACAGCGCTAACAGATACACGGACAGCGCCCGGCCACGATAAGCTTCACTCACCTGCTCGTGCAACAGCGCCTTGCCAAGACTTGCCGACACACCTGCAACAACGCCCCAACAGAAAATTAAGAAAAACAATCCGCGACTGTTCGGGCCAGCCGATAACGCCAGCATAATCAAACCGGTGTATAACAGACAGAACATAATGGCCCGCCCCGGTTTATCAACATCGCCACGCTTTAGTAGACCAAGAGTGGCCACCACATTGCCCACCACAAAGCACAACTGGAGCCCGGCGAAAAACGAGGCGGATTCACCATAAGCATCGCGAACCAACAGTGGCATGGCTACAACGTAAACACCCAAATGCATAAAACCGTTAAAAGCGACCAACAACACCAACTGGCGTAGAACCTTGTGCCGCCATACGAATTGAAGCCCCTCGAGAACGGTACGAGTGTCCTGCCCGGTGGCAACCTGCGGTTCAACTTCGTTCACTTGATGGGATTTCCCTAACTTGAGTGTCGCTATTAGCACAGAGACAATCAAAATGCTGCCAATCTGCAGCAACAGTACCCAGTGAGCGCCCAGCAGATCCAGCTGCCCTGCCAGAGCCACTCCAAGGCCTTGAGCCGAATAAATCGCCAGGCTCATTTGGATAACACTGATTTGCAAGCTGGTTTGGGAAGACTGCGACTGGATCTGCGGTAACACGCGATCGCGCAGCGGT
>JALUYN010000392.1 GCA_027012915.1 Cellvibrionaceae bacterium | reverse complement strand
AAACCCTTGGGCATATCGTCGCGAATCAGAACCTTCATCTTAATTACGCCATTGATACTCTCAATGTTGGCCCAATCACCGTCTTGCAAACCAAAACGAGCGGCATCGTCTTTGTGCAAGAATATTCTGGGCTCCCGGTTGGATTTTCGCAGCGCTTCCACATGGCGCTGACCGGACTGAAAGAACTGCGGCTCGCGAACGCCGACAAACAACTGCAACGGAAACTCCTGCGATGTACTGGGCGGATCTCTGTGATACGGCAGTGGGTCAAAGCCCCACTCGTCCAGCATTGATGAAAACAATTCAACCTTGCCGCTGGGCGTAGCAAAACCGGTTTTGCGATACTTGTAAAATTCGTAGTCCGCAATTTTTGTTTTGTATTTGTCTTTAAAATTCGAGAAAGACGCTTCGCTGCGCGATACGCGATAATCAAACAGAGCTTCCAAATCCGGCCAGGGGAAGTGTTTATCCATACCCATGCGCTTGGCCAGCCCTTTCCAGAAGTCATACACATTTCGACACTCTCCGGCTGGCGGGTACAACTGATCCGACACCTGAATAATTCCGCCCCACTCAAAAGCGCCGTGCAAATTCGGGCGCTCCAGCCAGCTGTCGCCAGGCAGAATATAATCGGAGAGGTTGGCGGTAGGCGTCACAAATTGTTCAAAGCTCACCAGCAAATCCTGATTCATCAAGGCATCATAGATCAGCCGCTGATTGGCATACCCCATTAACGTATTGTTGGCGATACTGAAGAACGCTTTTACCGGATACGGGTCGCCGTGGGCCATGGCTCTGAAAACATTGGAAGGCACCGCCATACAGGTGCCTTTCACCTGATTTGGGTACTCCATGCCCCAAACCCGCTTTGCCGGCTCCCTCAGTTTTTCCATGCTGTTATAGGTGAATACCGGGTGTTCATTGAAGCCCAGCGGTTTTTGCTTTTGCTCCAAAGGCAGTAGGTGATGCAACTCCAACTCGGATTCCGAAATCACCCCCGAGTCCGGTGCCATCATCATTTCACCACCGGGGGCGTCCAGATTTCCAGTGAGAGCTCTGAGGATGGACTGCAAGCGAATTGCCGAGGTACTGCTGTTTTGCTGATCGGTAATGGCTGTCCATGGAATAATGGCCCCCTTGGCGCCGGCGTAGATTCTGGCAGCTTTGCGAATCAATGCCTCATCAACGCCGGTGATCGACGCCACCTTCGCCAATGGATACTCATTGAGTACGCGCTGTTTCAGCTGCTCAAAGCCAGTGGTCCATTCTTCCACAAACGCCTTGTCGTAGAGCTCTTCTCCAATAATGACGTTTAACCAACCAAGGCACATGGCGGCATCGGTGCCGGGCTTCAGAGGCAGATAGATGTCGGCCCGGTCTGCGCTCTGACTGCGTCGGGGGTCCAACACGATCAATTTGGCACCGCGCTGCTCGGCCAAGCGCAGTCTAATATACTCCATTACCCAGGATTGGTTGTGGGGGTTATGGCCAAACAGCACCACGCACTCAGTATTCTCAAAATCCGGAAACGGGAACCAGCCGTAAGTCAGCTTATTGACTGCGGCTGTATTGCCCATACACAGCGCTACGGGGGAAATGTAATTTGGCGAACCGAGCAGATTCATAAAACGTCGTGTCATTCCCGATTCCGTCGAGGAATTCCAGGGGCCACTGGATACGCCCAGTGCTTCGGGACCGTGTTGATCAACAACGTCTTTTAACTTCTCCGCGATTTCATCCATGGCCTGATCCCAGGAAATCTCCTGCCACTGACCTTCCCCTCGCTCGCCAATACGCTTGAGCGGCTTTGTCACTCTGTTGGGATGGTCGAATATGTCGTGAGACAAACGTCCTTTGGCGCAAATTGCACCGGGAGCCAGAGGATTATCCATATCGCCATCCAGGGTATAGCGTTGGTCTTGATGTTCACGAGTTGCCACCAACTGGCAGGCAATGTCGCAGGTCGCACAATTAACGTATTTGGTATCCACAAGCCCTCTCCGACGTGTTTCTTGCTAGAGCTTCATGGTAGAAGTATCGAATAATCAGATTTACCAATTTTCGCCAAAAATTTACCTTTACTCGCCGCACGCTTTACACTGAATCCACCCATTTCGCTCCAGAATTAAACACCCCCATGACCATACACTCGCAAGCCTATACCAGCAGTAGCTTCCTTCAACAGTTTCCCGAGCTTGTACTATGCCATGGTGGAAACCTCACCGATCTGTGCAACTTGGCGGGCCTACAGGAAGACCTCATTCTCGGAAAGCCCCGGCTTATATCGTTCAAAAAGTTTATCCAGCTGCTTGAAATTGCCGCCAGTGAATTGAACTTTCCGGATATTTCACTGGCACTTTGCTCGCGGCAGGACATCAACGTCTTGGGGCCTCTTAGTGCCCATTTGCTCAACTGCAATTCCGCCCACGATGCCTTTGAGAAAATCCGCGACGCCCTTCAACTGATAGTTTCCAATATCTCTATGGAATTCCACGAGAACCATAGCAATCTGGAAATGCGATTTATTCCACAATTGCCGGAGCTTCAATTTCGGCCGCAGTTTCAAATCTATCTTCTGGCAAGTTCAACACTCGTGTATCGAGAACTCACCGAAAACAAAGCCCCCCTTAGAGGCTGCTTTTTCACGTTTGAAGATTCGAAAAATATCTACGCCGAGCACTTGAGCCACTACTTCAAATGCCCGATAGCACTGAGGGCACCAAAGATTTCTCTGACGATGGGTAAGGAGTTTTTGGATTTTTCCGCCGATGAAATTTCGCAGAGGATTAAACGAAAACTGCATACACAGCTGGAAGCCCGGGCAGATATCTCCCGGCAAGTCAGTGAAGTAATTCAACAGTGCCTGATCAGTGGTAACGCGAAGCTATCCATTGTGGCTAAAGCACTGGGATATTCAGAACGAACCCTGCATCGGCGTTTGGAATCGAGCAATACCTCGTTCAATGCCCTGCTGAGTGCGTCACGATTAGAGCTGGCAAACCAGTATCTGGAAATTCCCTATTACAACCTGGCAGACATTGCCCATTTGCTGGGCTACAAACATCTGAGCGCATTCTCGAGAAGTTATAAGCGCTGGGCTGGAATTACACCGCAACAGGCCAGACGACTATTGCGCTGACCTGCTGTGGTTTTCGCATCAGGGGTTACGCTTCCAGGTTTTACTTTGACCAAACATCGGTGAACCTATATAGCCGCGGACATTCAGCGTCTCAGCATCCACCAGCTTCAATTCTGAGGAATAGACCATTCCAGTGCGCGGATCGAGAATTTCACCGTCGGTGCACTCGTCTCCCTCACAGCTATAGCCGCTCATAATCTGCAGATTCAGAATTGGCGCATTTTCCTGTTCGCCCTCACATTCTGTACAGACAGCATTGGGCTCGGCTTCTGGGTCCATCACTTTGGTAATATGTCCCTGGAGCTCACCGTCCACCAGTTTGATGGTCACCTCGCTGTCGGGGGCACCGGTGCGATCATCAAAGCTGTACCACTTGCCCTCAATCGGACTGGCCATAGCGGAAGTCGACAGTGCAAACAGCACCGCAGCGGCGATATGGGATTTCATAACTCTTTCCTCTTCTCATTATTGTCTAAGACCAACCGTCTATCGTAGATAACCCAGTGGCAATAAAAAACAGTCACTTTTTGCCATAAATCAGCTTGCGGACACCTGTTGCAAGAACGTCATGAAATGGTCCGCCACGGGCTCGGGCGCTTCTACCTGCGGATAGTGCCCTATCTCGGACAACTCTCCCAGATAGTCTAGACGACAATTCAACTGCTGATAGCGCACCACCATATGCTCGCCGGATACCGGATCTTTGGAGCCGTTAATTAATGCCAACGGCACCTTCGACTGCTGCAGTGCTTCAACCCAGCGTTCCCGGTGCTGGCGTCTGTCCCGAATGTAGGTGATCAGATTGTGAAACAGATGCTTGCCATCGTTCTCGTTGATGATCGACCAGAAGATCTCAAGTTCCAGCTCACTGGGTTTGGTATTGGGGCCAAATACATGGCTGAAATTCTTTTTGAACGACGAAAACCCGTTGAAGCGATTGATAAGCGGGCCCAGTGGTGACAGCAAGAGCTTTTGAGTCAGCAGCGCCCGGTGGGTTTCGGGAAACAGACCGCCATTGAGAAAACACCCCGATAACCATTGGCCTGCACCTGTACCTTCCAATTGCCGAGCCAGTAATTCCTGCGCCACGGTATCACCATAATCGTGAGCCAAAACGTGATATTCCGTTAACCCCAGCGCTTTGATCGCCGCTTCAAAAATATCCGCCTGCCCGTGAATTGTATAGGTACGCTCATTGGGTTTATCGGAAAAACCGAACCCCAGCATATCCAGCGTAACCAATCGATAACTCTCTCGCAGACGATCCCAAATGCCCTGCCAGTCAAAGCTGGAGGTGGGAAAACCGTGAATCAACAGGATCACTGGTAGCGACTTATCTCCCTCGTCAACCACAAAGATATTGCGACCACATAATGGTATTAGCGTGCCGGCGCTGCGCCACTTTTCGACGCCTTCCAGTGTCATGGGGTAGGTGTGTATTTCGCTCTGATTCTGCATTTCTCTCTCCCGAACTATTTTTGTTTGGGCAAACAATAGCCAAAATAGAACTTGACGTCTAGTTCAAGTTTGATCTAAATTTCACCACATCAGCCACATACAAGCGACCAAAGCCCTATGAAACAGCTGCCCACCCAAAAGCGAGCCCTGGAAAAACGCTCTGCACTGATCGCCGCCGCAGAAATCAGCTTCGCTGAGCACGGTTACGAGCAGACTACTGCCAAAACCATCGCCACTACCGCAGGGGTCGCTACGGGAACCTTTTATCAGTACTTCGACAACAAGGACGACATGCTGCGGGTCATCGCCCAGAAACAGCGGGATGAGATCTATCAGACCCTGCCTGAACTGCAACTTCAGGATATTCAACACGCCAAGGCAAACGCCGAAGCCCTGTTCCGGGAAGTGCTGGAAATGATCTACGACTATCACCAGGCCGAAGCGGCGCTGCACCAAGTGTTGGAACAACGTCGCATTATCGATGCCGAGCTGGACACTATTCTGTTACGCGCCGAAGCCATTATCGAAGGCAAGGTACGCCTTTATGTGCAGGCCTTTAACCCGAACAACCCGGAAGCCGTTTCCTACAACCTGTTTGCCATGGCCGAGGGTCTGGTGCACCGCCATGTATTTGGCAATCCCACCAGTTCCAAGAAAGACGCCTTGGACCTGGGCGCGCGAATGCTGGCCTGCTACTTCGATTGCAGCCATTCCAAATAACAACTTCCAAGTAACAACTTTGCAACCTCAACAAACATAACAACAAAGGAATAGAGAGATGACAAACTCGGCATTGAAAGTCGACACCTGGATCAAAGGTGCCAAGATTTTTAACGAGGGCAAGACTCCAATCGTTGAAGACATCGCTATTCGCGACGGCCATATTGTCGCGCGAGGAACCAACCTCAATATTGCCAGCGCCAAACGCGAAGTTGATGCCCAGGGACTGTGGCTGACTCCGGGCCTGTTCGATATCCATACCCACTACGACCTGGAATTGGAAGTGGCGCCGGGTCTTCCCGAGTCGGTTCGACATGGCACCACTACCGTCGTCATCGCCAACTGCAGCTTGGGCCTGGCGTTCGGCAACCAGCGCGATGGTAAAAACGATCCCATCGTCGATTGTTTTGCCCGGGTTGAAAATCTACCCAAACATGTTCTGCGCAGTGGTGCTGACGGAGTCAGCTGGAACACGCCTCAGGAGTACTTTTCACACTTGGAAACCCTGAATCTGGGACCAAACGTTGCCTCGTTGTTACCCCACTCAATGCTGCGTATCGATGCCATGGGCTTTGAGGAAAGCATCAGCCGCGACCCCACCCAAGTGGAAGTCAACGCCATGAAGCAAACCCTGTCAGATGCCCTCGACAGTGGTTATGTCGGCATGTCCACCGACGCACTGCCCTTCCACTACCTGGCCAGTGCCGCCCACTGTGACAAGACCATTCCCACCCAGTTCGCCAAGTACGATGAGATCAAACAGCTGACTCAAGTACTACGCGAACGCGATGCGGTGTGGCAGGCAACGCCACCTAAAGACAGCGTTATCGGCACACTGAAAACCTTTATGCTGTCCAGCGGGCTGTTTCACGGCAAGGCATTGAAAACCACCGTCGTCGCTGCGCTGGATGTCACCAACAACTGGAAGATCTCCCGCCTTGGTAAAGTATTGGCGCGCCTGCTCAACTCCAAACTGCTTAAGGGCGACTTTCATATGCAGGCCCTGGGTGCACCCTTTAAGATCTGGTCCGATGGCGCCGTGACACCGCTGGCCGAAGAAATCCCGGAACTGCGTCGTTTGAACGAAACCGACCTGGAAGATCGCGCAGCTCGACAAAGAATATTGAACGATCCAGAGTATATTCAGACCTTCCGCAATATGTGGCTAAAGGGCAAACAAGGCGTGAGCGTTGCGCGACTTAAGCGTTTACTGAATGTAGAGGACTACGCTTTCAACCGCACCTTCGAGGATATGTTTATCGATGTCTGCCCGCTACAACACTGGCAGGGCATGGATTTCCAAAGTGCTTTCGAACGCGTTCTGGAAATTAAGAAGGGCAACAAACCGGCCAATCTCACCGAAGAAGAGTCCGTGCTACTGGAAAAAGAATTCTTCTGGATCAGTGACGAAGCAGACTTCATGTTACAAATGCTGCGCAGCTTTGATCTGAATTTAAGCTGGAGCACCACCACCGCCAACCGCGACCCCAAAGTCACCCGCGAATTGATTATGCATCCGCTGCTGCTGCCCGGCTTTAACGACAGCGGCGCGCATTTGACCAACATGGCATTCTACGACGTCAACTTGCGCTGCCTGAAACTGGCGGCCCAAGGCGGCGACAACGATGTCAGCTATATGGTGAAGCGCCTGACCAAGGATGCAGCTGATTTGTTCGACCTGGAAGGCGGCAGCATTAACATTGGCGACAAAGCGGACCTGGTTCTGATCGACCCACAAGCTCTGAACAATTACAACGGCGAGGCCAATATTCAACGAATTCACCGCGAAGAATACAACCACCATCAACTGGTGAACCGCTCCGACGGAGTCGTACCTCTGGTAATGATTGGCGGCAAGGTAGCCTGGGAAAAAGATCAATTCGGCAAGGACTTCGGCAAGCGAGCAATGGGTCGCTTACTGAGAAACCGAAAGGCTGCCACACCACAACAAGCGGATCTGAAAAATACCGCGTGATATAGCTGCGTAGATCACCTTGTATTGACCACGCCTGCTGCAGCAATTGTGGTGGGCGTTGTTGGTCCTGTCTGTGCCAATTACGGACATTCAACGCCTGACTTAGGGGCGGACTTGGAGTTATTTGTATTGCGCTAGCGTAGCGGAGAGCGCATAAACAACAGAAAAACCGTCCCAGCCATGCTTGCATGGCGCCTACAGCCGCTTGTTAAGTCTTTTTGCTCTTTCTAATGTCTCGAACTAAGAAAGATTTGCCTTGCCCACGCTTTAGCTCAAATAGATCAATTGCTTTAAACAAACTACTCAGGTTTTTGAAACCGTAGTTTCTACAGTCGAAAGACGTTCTATTAGAAATGTTTGCACCGACAGGGCCAAGAGGAGCCCAGCCGTCATCATCTTCAGTTGCTTCAATTGCCTGTCGTAACAGATTAATTAGCTTAGTGTCCGATTTGATGTTTTTGGGGTTTGAGTTTTTCTCTGCTTCTCTTGCTTCAGGTTGATCAAGAAAGATGAGGTGGTCAAGCAAACCTGTACACCCCAGTTAAGCAACTTTTTTCATCGCCATCATTTCACTTTCATACTGGGACGGACTTCTGTATCCCAAGTATGAATGAAGCCGATCCTTGTTGTACCACATCGATATGTAGTGCAGTACATCCTGTTGGGCTTCGTAGCGAGTCTGGTAGTTCCGCCACTGCACCCGTTCTTGCTTCAGGCTTCCAAAGAAACTTTCAACAACCGCATTGTCCCAGCAATCACCTTTTCTGCTCATGCTGCCAGTGAAGCCGTGAGCTTTGAGCAATCGCCGATAGTTCTTGCTGGCGTACTGGGAGCCCCGATCAGAATGGACGATCAAGCCAGCCTCAGGACGTCTTTGCCATACCGCCATCTTCAATGCGTCACAGACTAAGCTGCTCTTCATTCTGCTGCCCATGCTCCAGCCAACGACCCGCCTTGAGAACAGGTCGATAACAACGGCTAGATAGAGCCAGCCTTCCTGTGTCCACAAGTAGGTGATGTCACCAGCGTAAGCCTGGTTTGGCTTGTTAACATCAAACTCCCGATTGAGAACATTCTCAAAAATGGGCTGCTTGTGATTACTGTTTGTCGTCACCTTGTATTTCTTGCGGTATTTAACCGCCACGCCCGCTTCTTTCATCAGCTGCCTAGCCTTGTTCCGGCTTACCGGGTAGCTCAATACATTGAGCGCCTTTTTCATCCGGCGACTGCCATAACTGTCATCGCTCGCCTTCGCGATGTCTTTGACCGCCTCAATCATTTCCTGATGGTAGAAATCCGGTGGCCGAGTGCTTTGGCGCTGCTGGTACCCGTAATATCCACTGCGGGTAACACCCAGTAATCGGCACATTAGACCGACAGGGTAGGTCTTCTTCATTTGGGCAATAAACGAGTACTTTACTTCGTTTCTTTTGCGAAGAAGACCGTCGCTTCCTTTAAAATTTGTCTCTCCAGTTTGAGCTGCCGATTTTCTTCTTTCAGTCGGCGTATTTCTTCCTGCTCTGGAGTCAGCTTTCCATTACCTCTAAATGCCTGACCGTCGTCATCGGCTTGATGCTCTTTAATCCAGCGCCCCAGCATAGTGGCATTGATTTCCAGGCTTCTGGCAGCCTCAATTCGGGTATAACTCTGATCCAGAACCAAGCTGATCGCATCAAGCTTGAACTCTTTCGAATATTTCTTTCTTTTGGTCATTCTTTGTACTCCAGTTAAGGTCATTATCTCTTAACTGGGTTGTACAGATCTATTAGACCACCTCAAGAGAAACTTTGAGCATGCATTCACAAAAGGTGAAGGCGTCTTCCGCTCACCGAACCCCAACACAACTTTTCCCTCTGCTAATGCTCTTGTGACCATTGGAGTGAAATCACTATCCGATGAAACAAAGCACATTACGTCGATTTCTTTGGTGTACATGACGTCCATAGCGTCAATGACGAGTGCAATGTCAGATGCATTTTTACCTTTGGTTAGATCGTACTGCTGAATTGGCTGGATTGCATACTCATGAAGCAATTCTTCCCATTGCCTTAAGGTTGGTGATTTCCAGTTTCCATAAGCCTTGCGGATTGTCACCACACCATACTTTGCAACTTCACTAAGGACATCTTCGAACCTGCTGGCTGGTGCGTTATCGGCATCAATGAAAAGGGCTATCTTTTGTTTTACTTCGTTCATCCTAAACTCGTCTGTCTATCAATAGACTTAACAGTGTGTTAAACCGACCCGTCGGTCCGTATATCACTTCCTGTATAAATACACTTCCACTGTATTCTCTTCAAAAACAGCATGTTATAGAGTTAAAGAATGCCACTTTTCAGTGATATATGGAATTTTTCCCATATACCACTAAGGCAGAGCAGCAATCGCCCGCATTATGTCTGCTAAGGGTTAATTTGAGTCATGCAGACAGCTATCGAACCACCCAAATGGATAATGCTGTTGAAGCATCAACTTTGGCATCAAAACCCTTCAGTCTTCTTTCAAATCACGATGGCTGATCTAAGCACTACATAGATTGAATCTTAGTATCGATAGAAGCTACAACTCTATCGTGTCCTGTCGCGAAGCCGCCAGCCAGCTATTCCACTTAACCTCCAGCGTGCGAATCCCGCCGATATAATTTTGATCCACCAGGTAATAGGAAATGGTGCGATCGCCGCGTTCAAACTTGTGCATCAGGCGCATGACAAAACTGCGATCTGGCGAAGTGCTCAGTAGAAAATTGACGAACTCTCCAGCGTAAGCCTGCAACCCACCATTGCGATTGGCCAGGGTATGGCGCCACTTCTTGCTCGGCAGCCGCAGGAAAGCGCCGATTCCCATTACGCTATTGCTTTGCAGTTGAGGGCGCACCTGGCGGTGATTAATGGCGTGCTTGTCAATTTTCAACTGACTGCCGGATTTCTTCAGTGTCTCCATTTGCTCGGCCAGGCCTTCGTTGAGCCAGGCCGGAGCATAAGGGGTTATGGTATCGACGATGGCATGGCTGGCTTCGTGTCGAATGGTCCGGAATGTGCCGGCGCGATCTTCGCGCATATAGACAATGATTTGATTGTCTTTCGGGTAGTAAACATCGTACGAAGGCGTCGGCCGCCTGCCGTATTTTTTCGTGAGGTATTGATAATAAGTGGCCTGGTCTTTCAATATCAGAATATTGACCGGCACGGTTTTGTAGAAATCGAAATGCAGGATTCTGTCGTAGAACTCATAGACATGATTGACGCCGTCGCGGATCGACTGAATCTCCTCCGGGGAGATAGCAACATCTTCGGCTTTAACATCAATATTGTAGCGGGACCACTGGGAGGCATGAATCTGGGGTTTGACGACTTCTTGAGCCAACTTCTTGTCTTTGCGGTCGCCAAAGTGGACGCGGCCTTTTTCATCCACCCACTTGTATATTTCGGCGCTGGCGAGAGGCAGGTAAAGCAAAAGGAGGCCTAAGAGCACACCACATCTGAACGTATCCATAGCGACTAAATCCTTTTAATCCGATCACCTGAAACAAGAGTTATGATTACAGAATCACAACTCTAACGTGTACAGCAAAATCGTCAATTCTCTATTGAGTAGAGCTCAGGCCTAATCTCAGTAAGTGCTTTCTCTCTGATTCATCAATTTCAAGACAAATAAAACAATCGCTCCCAGCAGATCACGCGTTAAGTGCGCGACTGGATAAAAGGAGTTAGAAAAACCGCGATAGTAGCGGCAACGGAAATCACACCCAACCAGACAAAGAACGCCTGAAGCGCATCAAACTGTCCGTACATCAGATAACCACTGGCGGCGAGTAACAACACCGCAGAGAATCGCTGACTCCAACCCTGGCGCTGACCGTTGCCAGTCTGCTTGGCGGATGCCAGCAGGAAAATAGCAGCTCCCGCAGCAATCAAAGCGGTGATCAACAGTACAATACCCATCATAATTTCACCCTGGTTGTTCAGCTCAAGACACTTTGCTTAAACGATCCACTGACGGATCAGCACTATCAACACTCTCTCCCTGAGAAGCTGCTCGTGAACCCGAAGTTTTCTGCTTCTGTGTGGGCCGCTGTGATGGCAGCAATCTCGCGACATGCAGTAACAAAGCACCACACCCCATCAACGTAGCCTCGATAATCGCCAGATGCGTATGGGTACCGCTGCCACTGTTAAACAGATGTTGCTCCAGCACAAGAGCATCCAACACCGGCAGACCCATCAACAGCGCGCCGGATAACGCCAACAATAGTCGATTGGACTGGTAG
>JALUYN010000391.1 GCA_027012915.1 Cellvibrionaceae bacterium | reverse complement strand
AGCGGCCATTCTCTGCACTCAGGCAAACGCGAAAAGTAACGCGCTCAACATCGAAACAGTCGCCGATGATTGTGCGAATAGTATCGACAAGCGCTTTGACTTAATACTGTGCAACCCGCCTTTTCACCAGGGTTTTGAGGTTGATCAGTCACTCACCCTGAAATTTCTCGAACAGACTCAGCGCCACCTAAACAGCGACGGAATAGCTCTGTTTGTCGTCAATCAGTTTATTGCCATTCCCAAACTTGCCGAAAAGTACTTCGAGCAGTGCACAGAATTAGCAAGTGACGGCAGTTTTAAGGTCTACTGCCTGCAGGGACGAAATCACTAGCGATAGCAACGCTGCAATACAGCCATTGCCTCATTGATCCTAACGATCTCCTTCTCGCAACCTCCTCGATCAGGATGATGCTCCATTACTAGCCGTCGATAGCGGCTTCGAGCCTGCTCAAATGTCGCATCGGCGTCCAGCCCTAGTACCTCAAGTGCTTGTCCTCTGGAGTCACCTTGGGAATTCTGAGCAACATAGCGCCGCCAAAAGCTCTGCAACAACGCCTCCACCGAAGCCTCGGAGGCGTCTGAGAAATTAAACCAATCAAGGTAAAATTCTGCTACGGCCGGTAATTCAACCGAAGTAGCCGGGGCTCCTGACCGCACCCCACCGTCACTCTGAGCCTCAAGAACTATGTATACAGGCTCGATCAAAAGATTAAACCCTTGTTCTGGTAGTGTTTGTTGAAGCTGGTACAGCGCATTCTTGACCAGAAAATGAGTTTGAAACAACCCCAGACTGGTCGCTGCGTGATCACTTGCCAGATAACCCTGGCACACCAGATCACCAATTAAATCGTATTCCCGCCAGCGTTTTCCCGGCACCTCAAGCAATGAGGCTTCTATCGCACTGAGAAAGGGATTATCCAAAACACACTCCGATTTTACCCACTGCTCTTTATCCGTATAATCGCACCCAATTTAATTTAGGTAGCTTTAATTAAGGTAATTACCATGTTCAAGACCAATGAGTACTTTGATGGCAAAGTAAAGTCCATCGCCTTTCAAACCGAAACCCTGCCCGCCACCGTTGGCGTAATGGCACAGGGCGAATATGAGTTCGGTACCAGCCAAAAAGAATACATGACCGTAACCAGTGGTTCTCTTACCGTAAAGCTGCCAGGTAGCGACGACTGGAGCACCTATAAACAAGGTGAAACCTTCACTGTTGAAGCTAATCAAAGCTTTGCCGTTAAAGCCGACGTTGAGACTTCCTATTTGTGCCTATATGAGTAAGATCAAACTACTCAAATCACAATTGACTATGCTATTCAAATAACGAGCACAACAGGGATTATTCAACCTATGCAATACGACAAGTTTATCGAACTTCACGAGCAATTCCCTATCGGCCGCTACGAAATGAACAGTTTGCAGCTGCTGGACCTCATGTCTCACAAGGGCTTTAAGGGTATTGAAACCCGCGTACTGCACATGGGCTCCTTTCCATTGGATGCGGAGGAAGTGGCCAACCGCCTGAAGTCGGACCAACACCCCCGTCTCGACGGAATTAATGTTACCTGCCTCGACGGTATCATTATCATCGACGAACCAAATCACAGCCACGACTGATTCCACTGGTAGATGCCATTGGCAGCGCAAGGCTGGCAAGAAGAATCTCTATACAACAGTGCCGAAACCTTTTTTTCGGCACTGCTTCAAAATCTTTCAAACGCACAGGTCAGCATCGACCTGGAAACCTATATCTTCAATTACGACTCACTGGGCAAACAAGTTGTACAAGCGCTACAGCAAGCTCAGCGGCGCGGTGTAACAGTACGCGTACTAATGGATGGAGTTGGTAGCTATCGCTCCGGAAGTAAGGCCGCTGAAGCTCTCGAGCAATCAGGTATCGCGGTTAAGATATTCCATCCCCTCCCCTGGCAAATTGATCACTACGCACGGGCTGCCCAGAAACGCGGCGATATGCTCGACAAGCTGTTGTTTTTCA
>JALUYN010000390.1 GCA_027012915.1 Cellvibrionaceae bacterium | reverse complement strand
AACAGCCCTTTGTTATGCGGCAGATATTTGATCAGCTGGGCATCATGGATAAGCTGGAAGTCGTGGTAGAACACGATCTCTACCGCATGGTATTGCCTGGCGAAATTGATATTACGCTGCCCGCCGACTGGGATGGCATCCAACAACTGCTCATAGAGCGTTTTCCCGAGGAAGCGGAAAACATTCCTGGCTTTTTCGCATTAGTGGAAGCCGTGAGTATGGAATCGTTTATCAACGTGCCACAGCTGCAACGCAATAATGACCCCGAATTTCTCAACGGCCAGTGCTCCCACTACAAGCAATACGGCTTGCGTCCCGCCAAAGACGTCTTTCACGAGTTCTTTAGCGACGCCGATCTGATTGCGATTCTCGGCGCCTATTGGTGCTACCTGGGTGTAGCCACCAAAGACCTGCCTTTTGTGGACTTGGCGGTAATGATCTACGCCTACGCCAAATTCATGCCCACCCACATTAAGGGTGGCTCGCAGGCCATCTCCAGTGCGCTTCTGGAATCGTTTCAGGACGCTGGCGGTACCGCTCTGTTCAATTGCGGCGCAGAAAAAATTCTTACGCACAACGGCAAGATCCGCGGCGTAATCGCTGAAAACGGTGAGACCTACCTGAGCACCACCGTGGTATCCAACGCCAGCCCGATTCACACTTATCACGAATTGCTGGATATGCCCAAGGCACCGGATCAGGTTGGCCAGGATCTTAAGTCACGCCGCCTGGGCACCTCGGCATTTGTTCTCTACGTTGGAACGGATTGCCCGCCGGAAACACTGGGTATCGAAAATGCCTCAACATTTATCGTGCAAGACCGCGATGAAGAAAATGCCCTGAAGACCATGGCCACCCTCGATGCACCTTCGAGCATTATGGTGACCTGCTACAACCTGGAAGACCCGGACTTTGCGCCTCCCGGCAAGAGTTCTCTGTCCATCCTGTGCCTGCAATACGGCGAGCCCTGGGAATCCGTTTCTGAAGACGACTACGCCGCCACCAAGTACGAGCTGGCCGCAAAGCTGATTGAGCGCGCAGAACAGGTCTACCCGGGCATCCGCGAACACCTGGAAGAAATTGAAGTAGCCACACCACTGACCATGATGCGCTACCTCAACACCCCGGGTGGAGCGATCTACGGTTTCGACCAAAACACCCAGGACGGAGCACTATTCCGCGAGCGCATGGACGCCATTGGCGGCCTCTACGTCGCCAGCGCCTGGCACGGCATGGGCGGCTTCCAGCCCACTTACATGAGCGGCAACAGCACAGCCCGTGCCGCACTCAAATACATTCAAAAAGCCCAACAGCCACAGGAGGTCGCCGAACATGCCTGATAGCAATACTCAAAACGATTCCGTTCTCAAACAGGTCGTAGGTTACCAGGAAGCGCTGGACCACAAAGCCGAGCTGGAAAAAACCGGCACCGACTACACCGAACAGAAAGGTAAGGTCTCGACTACCATTGCCAAACTGCACCCCAAGCGTTTGCATCTGAAAGTGATCGAGATTATCGAGGATACGCCCTCTACCAAAACCCTGCGCGTAGCCTCATGCGATGGTGCAAAGTTACCGCCCTTTCAAGCGGGCCAGTACATCAATCTGTTTGTAAACATCGATGGCACCGATACCGCCCGCCCCTACGCGGTATCGTCCTCGTCTCAGGTACGCGACTACTACGATCTGACTATCAAGCGCGCCGCTCCCGGTTTTGTCACGCACTATCTGTTGGATCGCGTGGCTGTGGGCGACGAACTCAGCTCTACCGGTCCCATGGGCACCTTCTATCACAACCCATTGTTTCCAGCCGATGAGATCGTATTCCTGGCCGGCGGTTCTGGTATCGCTCCGGCGCGCAGCATGATTCTGGATATTGCCGAGCGCAACCTGGACTACAAATTTCACCTGATCTATCTATCGAGTTTTGAAGACGATGTCATCTTTGATGAAGAGCTGAAGCAGCTGGATGCAACCCATGGTTTTCTTCAATATCACAAAGTAATTTCACGCCCATCCGACTCATACGAAGGGCTGAAGGGACGCCTGAGTGAAGATCGCTTGCGTGAGCTTATTGGCGACGTCGAGCGCAAAATGTTCTACCTGTGCGGCCCGACTCCCTTCAACGAATCCTGCCGCGAGCAACTTCTCGCCATGGGCGCCAAACCCCGACACGTTCGTATTGAGGCCAACGGTCCACCAAAGAATCCAGAGAGTCTGGAACATTGGCCACAGCAATTGGATCCGGCTCAGGAAGTCACGGTCACCATCAAAGGCAAAGGCAGTTTCAAAGCCCGCGTCGACGAACCGTTGCTCAACAGCATGGAGCGCAACGGCTATACCACCGAAAACGCTTGTCGTTCCGGTGAATGCAGCTTGTGTCGAGTTAAAGTAGTGAAAGGCTCGGTGTTTAATCCGCCCGAGGCGCACCTGCGTAAGACCGACGAGCAGTATGGTTGGACCCACTCCTGCGTCGCCTTCCCCACCGAAGATATTGAAATACAGATCTGACGGAAAGTCGCTATTTGTGCTGCCAGGCCACCGAGGCGAGAAAGTTCTTCAAATCGGTGCCGTCTGGCACGCTCAAGTGCCCCTCGATCAACAACGCCGATAAACCGTGCACCAGCGCCCAGGCACCGACCGCCTGCTGACGCGCCAGCTCCTCATTCTGCAGTTCTTTTGCCAGAGCTTTATTCAGCATCATAAACGGACGCTTCAAGGTGATGCTCTCACGATTCATATCCAACGGAACTGGGGCTGCCGCCTCTTTTAAACCGCGAGTTTCCACCTGCCCCAACATCAAACGATACAACTGTGGATGCCCCATAGCGAACTTCAGATAGGCCGCGCCGTAGCACAACACCACATCGTCTTTGCCCTGAGAGCGCTCGGCTTCGCCCTGATCCAAACCATCAGCCAACAGTTCATAACCCATTTCTGTAATGGCTTTGATCAATTCGCGTTTATTTTTGAAGTGGGCGTAAGGTGCGGTGTGTGACACCCCCACCTCTCCGGCTATGGCTCGCATTGATAGGGCATCGGCACCGTCGCGCTCCAGAATTGTAAGAGCAGCTTGTACCAGAGAATTCTTCAAATCGCCGTGATGGTAACGACTGGATGATTCCCGTGTGGACTTGGCGGCATTTGCAGATTTGGAACGACTCATTCAGGATTCCGGATTGGCCAAAACTGGCGTTGTAATGAAAGGCATCAGTATATCGAACCCACCGCAATTCGGCAGTAAACATCGGCAACTGATCCTCGCCAAACCCCAATTAAATCAAACACTTTTTGACTCAAGAGCTTCTATACTGAAGGTATCGATACAAGGAGCTAATAAATATGGGAAAACCAACTGAGGCGGAGTATGAAACTGCCCTGACCGAAGCGGCACGCATGCGAGAGTCCGGAGAAGACCCCAACTTTGTGGCGAAGACCCTGTTGAATTTGGACTACCGCTTTCAACACCTGGAAAAAGTCTATGAAGCACTGGAAGCCTGGCTGCACTCAGGGCAATCAGTACAGGAGCATACCCGCCTGATGCTGTTGCTCGATCGATATCGCAATATGGATCGAGTGCCCGGAGAAGAACCGGATTCACCGCCGTTGTAGGGTGGTAGCGATGTTTAGGAGATTCCCGGTGTGCTTCGCTGCTCTGGCGAGTCGCGGGAATAACGGATTACTTCTGTCGATAGTCCCGCGGCGATTTGCCATACCAAGATTTAAACGCGCTGGAAAACGAGCTTTGATCGCCATAGCCTAGCAGGAACGCGATATCAGTAATCCCCAACCGCTGATCCGCCAGATAGTTCAGCGCCAGCTCCGAGCGCACCGCCTGTAACACTTCTGAGTACTGCGTATCCCGGTCAGACAGACGCCTTTGCAAGGTGCGGCGCGAAACATTCAACTCGGTCGCTACCGCATCAATACTCACCTCGCCGGAAGGCAATAATTTCACCACGCAGTCGCGCAACTCACGTAAGAAGGCGTCGCCGGTTTGAGCCTCATCGGTAAACAGATGCCCCACCTGTTGCGTCACCGCCTGATTCAAATCGAAGCCGGTTTTGGTGATGGGGTAGTCGAGACTTTCGCGCGGGTAATACAAACAACTCACTGGCTGATTAAAACTCAGATCGTCACCAAACAGTGTTCGCAATAGCGACGTATCTTCGGGCTCGGGGTAGGTAAAACAGGCCCTGATCACCTTAATCGGCTGAATGCAGAGAGAATCTACAATCGCCGCAGAGTTGGCCAGCACTTCATCCGCCAAAAAACGGTGTGACATACTGCCTTCCCAAAGCGGCATCCAATTCAGACGAATATAGTCGCCTTCACGACAGATTTTCACTTCGCCTATGTCGCCGGCAAAGCGCAACAGACTGGGAATCACATTAAGGTACTGGCGAAAGGTCTGGCACACCGTCGACATATACAACTGTAGGTTCAAACCGTCGATGTACATAATGCGGCCCGCGTAGAGCCCAACATCGTCATTGCCGCTGGCTGCAACTATGGCATCGTAGAGATCCGTCACTTTGCTCACAGCGAAACGATTGCTGGAATCTTCCAGCTCCCCGCGATCGATCCCCACCTGGAGCAACAGTTCATCCACCGGCAGCTGCAGCATGGTTGCCGTTTGCACCAGACCGTTCACGGTCGCTGTGTACACACTCCAGTTGGGATCGGGTATTGCCATTAGCTCTTGTCGCTTTTTGGGGTCGCTTATTGATGTCTCTTGAAACTTGTCAGTGATTGTCTCAAAGACCGAAATGGAATTCTAAACCAACGACTGAGGTTCAAGAAGTACAAACAGGCGCAGCATACCAGATACCCGCCATCGGCAAATTTCTGGAGCGTTGTTTGAATGAAAAGGACATCCCTACTGGGCCCAGTGGTCAAAATCCTGCTTGAAGATCGGCGCCTTTTTGCAGTGATACTGAGCTGCGTCGTCCTCGGAAAGGTTCAAGCCGGCGAGCTGCCGATTCTTAAATTTCCAAAAGATCGCAGTCAACAACTGGAAGCACTGAGCAAAATGCAACAAACCTGCAAGCGCTGGCAACGCTGGTACAAGCGCGATAGAACCGAAAGCGCGCGGGTAAATATGAATATGGCCTGCCGCAACGCCGCAAAATTTGCCGATGAAGAACTGGGCATCGCCATAGACACACCCAAATACGCTGAAGCTCGCGCGAAAAGAAGCAGTAAGAAATCCAAGCCCAAAGCAACGCTTCTATCAGCCAAGAAAGTGGGCTCTCGCTACGAAGGCAAACCACGCTGCAGTTACTGGGAAAGCCAGGTGGACAAAATCCAGCAAAAGCTGCGCGGCGGCTACAAAGAACCTCAGGGCAACAAGCTGCGCCAGAAACGTCGCAACTACTGGCGTTTGATACGAGACAATTGCTAGCTAGCACTCATCCAGACACCTCCCACCATCCTAATAACGTCATTCCCGCGTACAAGGTGAATTGCCGAAGGCAAGAGAGGGTGCCCTGGGGTAAGCGGGAATCTCCCTGGTCCGCTGCGAACTTCATGAGGTTCCCGCTTTCGCGGGAATGACCGGGGGGATTTTTGACGGGAGGTTTTTAATTAGGAACTAAAGCCCCCTCTGCCACTCCTGACGCAAGGGAATATAGCCTGGACGATTAATAGCGGTGCGCACAGTGTCCAGCAACTTGTCTTTGTCTTTGCCCAGCACACCTTTAAGTACCAGGTAATTGGAGGCGTGATCGCTTCTAAAGATGGTGCTCTCCAGCTGCAACTCGTCGAGCAATACTTCCATCTCGCGGAACAGCTCCATCTTGTCCAGCTTGCGCCAGCGCCCTTCGAAAGGCTCGGCAAAGCGTTCACTGCCCATGGGAAATTCCACCACCAGCGTCGACAAATAGTCCGGTTGAGCTTCGTTCATCAACTGTGCCGAATGGCGCGCATGCTGCTCGCTGAGTTCTGGCCCACCCAAGCCATTGAGAATCATCACAGAACTTTTCATACCCGCCTGTTTGATCTTGGTCAGTGCATCCAGTGATGATTGGTAGGTTTCGCCTTTCTGAATCAGCTCCAGCAATTCATCGTCACCGGTTTCGCAACCCACGTACATCAGGCTCAGTCCCAACTCACGCAGCCGCGCTAACTCTTCTACTGTCTTGTTTTTCAGGTTACGCGGCAGGCAATAAGAGGAAATGCGCTGTACGGAGGGGAAGTAGTCGTTGATCAGCTTCAGTATTTGCTCCAAACGACGGGTCGATAGAGTCATGGCATCGCCATCGGCGAGAAACACCCTTCTCACCGGATAACCGGCTTCGCCCAGTGCCTTTAGCTCTTTTTCCAGCTCATCAATGGGCTTGGGACGAAAGCGCTTCTGGTCTGCTGTGTACATATCGCAGAAAGTGCATTTGTTCCAGGAGCAGCCGTTGGTCACTTGCAGAATCAATGAGCGAGCTTCACTGGGGGGACGAAAGACGGGTTCGATATATTCGATGGGGTACATAATAAGGCGCTGAACAATAACAATCTGAGGAGCGAAATTATCATTCAGCGCTTATGCAAGGTCAACGTAGCGCTGGTTCGGTAGCGCTGGCTCGGTAGAACGGGCCCGTAGATTGGCTAGAGCACAGCACCGAGGAAGCACCTGAAGGCAATAGCCAACACTAAGTTCCTTGAACCCTCTAGTACTCAATTAGGTCGTAGTCATCCTTACCTGCCCCGCAGTCCGGGCAGAACCAATCGTCAGGTACATCCTGCAGTGGCGTGCCCGGAGCAACGCCATTGTCCGGATCTCCCAGGCTTTCATCGTATACATGATTGCAAAAGCGACACTGCCATCTATGCATGGGGCACCTCCTCTGGATAGAGTTTGAAGCCTTCAGACAACACCAGATCGCGCTGACGCAGCTCGGGTTCTAGCAACTGCCATACCTTCTGATTGTTGTAGAACGGCGTGGTTGGCCACATATGGTGAATCAGGTGGTAATTCTGGTATTGAAGCAACGGGTTCAGAATCCACTCTTTACCCAGGCGGACGCTGGTGGCCTTGCTGAAGTTGGTATCCTGACGCAGTTCTTCCTCACCGTGCCAGTGGTTGTGGGGAAGCCAGAAGAAAGTAAAGCCCATGCCCAGGAACATAATGCGCGAGGGCACGAAGGACAGCCAGAAATATTCCTCGCCATACCCCAGCGCGATCAATCCGACGATCAGGCTCAACCCGATAATAAAGCTCGGCAGAAACTGCTTTTTCACCGACTGCGCCATCTTGCTCTTGTCGCCGAACAGACGCACGGCATAGGCCAGATCAATCAGCATCCAGCGAAATGGCAGGGTATACCAAGCCCCGTGGCTCCAATGATCCGGGTCGCGCGGATCATTGGTAAAACGGTGGTGTTCCATATGGGCCCAACGCATCAAACCAACGTTGGCGTAGGGAACAATGCATCGAACCACCGTGCCGCCAATGGCGTCGTTGAGCTTGAGATTGGTGCTGACACTGCGATGAATGGAATCGTGAACGGTGCTGAACGACCAATAGTAGGTCATCCCCAGCAATACAGCGGCCAACGCATATTCTATTAGCCCCATCAATGCGAAGGTGATGATGGTAGCCGCGGACACCAGGCAAACCAGAGTCAGTAACATTGTCGGCTTTGCGTACTTTGGCGCCTGGGTTAAAGCCTTAAACTCCGCCATCTTATGTTCCGGCACCACTATTGGGCGCCCAAGGTTATCGGCCATGATCTCTCTCCTGCTGTTATTGTTTGAATGACTTCAGGTTTATTCTTGCCAATTGCAGAATTCGAAAATAGCTCATATAGTGCCAACAAAGAATCATTTAGTGTCACTCGCTATAATGCAAACTCAAACCTACCTCCCCCCCACCTACTCGCGGTTGCTGGCTAGACTCCTTGCCACTGAGAACCCCGACTGCGGGGATCAGGTAAAAGAACAGTTATTCAGGGGCACTGACCTCAATGCCAGCGATATTGAACTGGAGCGGTGTCAGGTCAGCAGTAGCGATCAGTACCGGATTGTCGCCAATGCTCTAAGACTCAGCCCTGCGCCGGGGCTGGGGCTACGCCTGGGACCCACTGTGGAGCTGTCATCCAATGGCGTCATGGGCATATCCGCCCTGACATCAGCCAACCTCAGGGAAGTGTTCGAAACCCTGGGTCACTACTACTACCTGCGCGTACCCATTCTGGAAATCCGGCTCGACAACAGCCCTGAAGGTATTACCCTCGCCATCAAAAATACCGACGACATGGCTGCCGATGTGGGTCGTTTCCTGGTCGAAGCCTATTGCGCCATGTTTCAAACCATCACGGAAACCATTATTGGTGCTCCTGCAACCGATCTGAGCATCACCCTGCCCTTCGACACTGATGAACACATCGAGCTCTACCGGGAATTCTTCCACGGAGAGTTGCGCATCAACGCTCAGGAATACAGCACCATCCATGTTCCCACCCATGTAGCCGACCATCCTTGCCCTACGGCAGATGCCCTGTTGCATCGCCAGGCCGAACTGGGTTGTCAGGATCTACTGGAACAGATCAACCGCCAGAAGAGCTTTACCGAAAAGGTTGAGAGTATTCTGGCTATGGAAAACGGCACACTGCTGAGCCTGGAAGAAGTCGCCAGCGTCCTGCACGTATCGCGTAGAACACTGATTCGTCGCCTAAAACACGAGGGCAGCGCCTTTCAGGAGCTAACGGACAAGCGTCTGTATGAACTGAGCCAGTACTATCTGTCGAACCCCAACCTCTCAGTGGAAGCCATCGCCCATATACTTGGATACAGCTATGTGGCCAATTTCCGACGGGCGTTTAAGCGCTGGAGCGGAATTTCCCCCCGCAGCTACCGCCAAGATCTGAACTCGCCCCCCCGGAATCCATAGCAATCCGGTGCAAACCACACACAAAATCCCTTTCAAATACAAGAAGTTGCATACAATTCGGGCAATTCGAAGCAAATCATAACAAGATGACAATTTTCTTAATTTCTTTTAACTTTTTGCTTGACTCACCCGGGGGGTCTCCCTATTATACGCGCCTCAACGCACTCGTAGCTCAGCTGGATAGAGTACTCGGCTACGAACCGAGCGGTCGAAGGTTCGAATCCTTCCGAGTGCGCCATACAAACAAAAAAGCCCGGCTTATGCCGGGCTTTTTTGTTTGTGTCGCAAACGGATCAATTTAACAATTCCTTCCGGTTCGACCAATTGCAAAGCAATTGGGACTTCGCGCAGCGAACCCGAAGGGTTGTAAAAGCCCCAAGGCTTTTACAAGTCTATCCTTGCGGAACCCCGCACCGCCCCATCACCTTGTGCCGCCGTGTTTTACCTTGCGAAACGAATCCGAAGCACTCTTACAGCTTCTGGGCCCTAACGCTACCTCCTTACTGACCCTAGTCCGCTAAACGGAGCACTTTTGCAGAGATTCAAACAAAAAAACAAAATCTTGTGGACTTAAACTAGGGAACCTCGGATCAAGTCTATAGCTGCCCTGCGTGACCTGAAGGGCCCTATCGCACTGAGCTATCAGTTCCTTAGACAACCCTCCCCTCAAGCCATAGAATACCTGCCTTTTGAGCGAGAATTAGCGTGGTAGAGTGCGACATCATTAACGAGGGGGTCATCACCCTGGAAGGCGGAGAAGAATCTATCAAGATGACCTTGATACGCGAGCGCACCACGCGACTCGAGTTCACCGTTCCCACCGCCACGCTCAAATCCGGTAGATCCATTGTTTCACCCTACGGCTCCGGCACCGTGATCTTTGGCACCAAGCCTCGTGCCAGTGACCTGCTGCAGGCCGATTTGATGGCCGGCCACTACGGCATCACCGGGACCCATCCCGATTACCCACTGGAAGATTGGCAAGACGCGGTGCGCCAGGGGGAAACTCGCAGTAGCTACTGGCACTGGGTGTCGCAAGAGCTGAAGAACGCTCAGCAGGATTTCTTTGAGCTGCAATAGAGCACATTCGACGCAATGCCACAGTCAGTGCAAGCTTCGAATGAACACAAGCCCCATTATTAAAGCTTCACTTACTCGGTCTTCTGGACGGCGGGTAGAACGCCGACAGGATACTTACGCTTCACTCAACCGTCTCGATCCAGGGTTTCGTTTTTTCCTCTCCACCAAAGGAGTCGGGGTCCAGCAGCGTTTTCCAAAAAGGTAGATTGACACTCTCTCCTCTGGGCCAACGGTCGAGTTCGCTTATCAGACTTCTCAGAAGCTCGGGATGTACTCTCGAGAGATCATTTTGCTCGCTCGGATCGCTTTCGACATTGAACAGCGCCAATTCACCAGAGTTTGCGCGTATGGCTTTCCAGGGGAAACGTAGCATCGCCTCCCCGTCCTTGGCCACTACGGCAAATGATCGCTCGAGCTCTGATGTTTCTCCCAGAAGCACCGACCATTGTCCTGATCCATCCACATCGGTTTCTGCTCTGCCGGTAATTTCCAGTAAGGTCGGAAGCACATCTTCAACACTTACCATCGAATTCACCTGACGACTGAGTAAGCGTCCACGCCAGTAAACAAACGACGGCACTCGTATTCCACCTTCATATACAGACAGTTTGCCTTTGCGTAAGGGACGATTGTTGGCAGCACCATCGAAGACATTGGCGCGTACAAATTCCAGTTGCCGAAGTGGAAGCGGTTTGCCATCAGCCAGGGTATTGAGAACCGTCAGCGCTTTTACCAGGTTGCCAGGGTAGGCAGACGAGTTCAGTCCGCCGTTGTCACTCATAAACCACACCAAAGTGTTGTCGAGTATTCCCTGCTGATCCAGTGCATCGATGATTTGCCCCACCGCCGTATCGAGTTCCGTTACCATGGCAGCGTGGATACGACGCTTGGGGTCCGTTATGTGGAAATAGGTTTCTACTGTTGCCCGCGGCGCTTCGTTTGGAATATGGGGAGCATTAAAGCTCGCCATCAAAAACAGAGGACGAAGCTTGTCCCGGCCTTCGATAAGACGCACCGCCTCTTCCGCCAACAGGTGCGTGCTATATCCATCTTCGCGAACAGCTTCGCGATTGCGCTGCCAGTCGTAGGCGCCTCCGTGGACGTGATCCCAATAGCCGATCCCACCGGTCAAATCTCCGTAGAAGTGATCAAAGCCTCTTTCCGTTGGCAAGTAATCCACGCTTCGAAAACCCAAATGCCACTTCCCCACCAACCAGGTTTGATAGTCTTTGCGTTCAAGGTACTCGGGTAGCAGTTGTTGATCCAACGGCAGACCGCCAGGATTTAGCTTGGATAAGGGCAAGGTAATACCCAGTCGTAATGCCGAGTTCCCCGTCATAAGCGAGGCGCGAGAAGGACTGCAGGATGGCTGCGCATAGAAACGATTCAAGCGTACGCCGGCACTGGCCAATTCATCGATACGAGGCGTGCGAATCTCGGCCCCCTGATACCCCAAGTCCTTCCAGCCCAAGTCATCCGCAACAATGAGCAGAATATTAGGTGGAATACCGTGCACTTCCGCCGCTGCAGAACAACACGCCAGCATCCACACAGCGCCAAGCAAGCCTTTGAAACCTGCCCCAAACATAATTCGGATTGATCGACGAGACAACATTTACGCCGC
>JALUYN010000389.1 GCA_027012915.1 Cellvibrionaceae bacterium | reverse complement strand
AGGGTTCCAGGTCGCAACCGAAGTCACACTGTCGGTTCCGTAAACTGCAACCATATCGGCATCGGATGTGTTAACAACGCTGATGTCTGCTTCGGTCATGCCCACAGATTCCAGACCGCGAGCCAGCAGATAGTGCGACACGCTAAGCTCAACCAGGTTGACGCTTTGGCCTTTGATATCCGTCAGTGAATCGCTGCCCTTCAAGACAATACCGTCGTTACCATTGGAAAAATCACCAACAATCAGAGCGGTACTGTCAACGCCGCCAGCGGCAGGAATGGTCAGCGCGTCAACGTTTGCCATGGTGCAAGCGTCGAACTCGCCTGCGGTGTATTGATTGATGGACTCAACGTAGTCGTTGATTTGCACCACCTCAATATCGATGTCGTATTTGTCGGCCCACTTTTTGACGATGCCTTGCTCGGCACCGTAGGCCCACGGCATCCAGCCCACATAAATGGACCAACAAACCTTGAAGCTGTCAGCAGCAAAG
This sequence comes from Cellvibrionaceae bacterium, assembly GCA_027012915.1. The sequence continues at coordinate 1,532 of JALUYN010000389.1, read as the reverse complement.
GCAGCAGAAGAAAGAGAAAGGGATAACGCTAATGCGGCGAGTCGTTTCATGATTTGAACCTCTCAGAGTCATTACACAGTTGTTTAATAATCGGAGTACCCATGGCAATCAAGCCATTCGTATCTCCCGGGCTTTTATCCCGCCGTGTAACCTTTCACTGAAAGGTCGAGTGCTCTCGGACCAGACGTTATGCAATCCATCACATAACCGGAACCCTAGCGCTCTATTGCAAATTGTGAAGTCCTAAATTACCAAGGGTACGGACAAAGTTAGTAGAGCACGAGATGTGCCAATCTGCCAAAACCCTATACATTGTGGAGCGTAGAGCAGATCTTTATCACAAGCCGGGGAAGGCACGCACCATAAAAACACACACCAGATTGCATATCGCACCAACGTAACGCACAACTAGAAATCGGCCAGTATCTCAAGCGCCGATCTATCGATAACCGCTACGCGAGCTCCAGATCGAACAACATTCTGGTCATTCCATTTCTTGAGAATCTGATTGATATGTTGGCGAGAACCGCCACTGAGAGTCGCCAGATCGCTTTGAGTAATGGCGATTTTGATTTCTATACCGTCCTCGGTCTTCTCACCATAGATTCGCATTAACCATAGCAAGCGAAACACGAGACACGCCTTGAGCGACACACCCTGGTGAGACAAATCGAGTAAGCCGAAACAGCGCATACGGCGCGCCAATACCGAGAACAGACCCCGATAGAGTTCCGGCCACTGCTCGCCTATGGCAAGTACCACGCCGCGAGAAATAAACAGTATGAGCGTGTCTTCTACGGCGTGGATATCGTGCGTTCTTGCGCCGCCGTCTTCAAGAGTCAGCTCACCAAACCAGATACCCGGCTCTAGATCGTAGTGTCGATAGACTAACTCACAGGAGAGGGACAAGCTGTCACCTGGGTGACAGCTTGGAATAGCAGACAAAAGCAGCGGCTATACTATTTTTGCACAGCCTTAATTTATCGAACTTACTCTATCGGGTTTACTTAGGAGGCATACGAATACCACCATCCATACGAATCACTTCCGCGTTCATATAGGGGTTGGTAATACACTCCATCACAGTAAATGCCAGTTCTTCACCTCTACCGAGGCGCTTGGGGAACAGCACGGATTGTCCCAAATGAGCTTTAAAAGCTTCCGCTTCTTCGCCCTCACCGTAGATCGGGGTATCAATCAGACCAGGCGCCACAGTGTTAACGCGAATACCCGACGCACTCAAATCGCGAGCAATAGGCAAAGTCATTCCAGCAACGCCAGCCTTGGAAGCCGAGTAAGAGGCCTGACCAATCTGCCCATCAAATGCAGCGCAAGACGCCAGATTAACTATGGCACCACGACTACCATCGGGATCCATTGGTTCGGTTTTGGCCATAGCAGCGGCGGCGCGACTCAGGACATTAAAGGTTCCCACCAGGTTGATCTGGATAACCAAGTTGAATTTTTCCAGAGGCATTGGCTCACTGTCGCGATTGATGGTGCGCATCGGCATACCAATACCGGCAGAGTTA
>JALUYN010000388.1 GCA_027012915.1 Cellvibrionaceae bacterium | reverse complement strand
TACCCTGCGGCAGTTGCGGGAGGAATACGGGGAGCAGGTGTCTCTTTGCTGGTGTGTTGGTATGGATTCGTTGGTGAATCTTTCCAGCTGGTACCGCTGGCGCGAGCTGCTCGACTTCGCGCATTTGGTTGTGGTGGCGCGGCCGGGGTGGGATCTGCCCGAATCGGGCGAGGTGGCTCAGTGGCTGCAACAACACCGCGCAGAGCCGGAGGTCTTGCGACGCAAAGCCTCTGGTCATGTCGTGGTGGAGCCTTTAAGTTTGCTGGATATCTCGGCCACTGATATTCGCCGCAGAGTTGCAGCCGGAAATAGCGTACAATTTCTCATGCCAAGCCCGGTTTGGCACTATATTCAAAAACATCGGTTGTATCGATGAACTGGTGGCTTTCGGGCCACGATGTAATCTGGAGAACACTGAAACACATGTCTACCGAAATTAGCCAAATGGCTGTGACTGCGCTGGAAGATTTGAAAGGCAAAGATATTGTCTGCCTGGATGTCACTGAGCTGTCGGATGTTATGGATACTCTGGTGATTGCCAGTGGTACGTCCAATCGCCACGTTAAGTCCCTCGCCAATAACGTTGTGGAAGAGGGCAAGGATAGGGGCATGCGTCCAATAGGTGTCGAAGGCATGGAAACCGGAGAGTGGGTTTTGGTGGACTTCGGGGATACCGTGGTTCACGTAATGATGCCCTCCGCCAGAGATTTCTACGATCTTGAAAAGCTCTGGAGTACCGAGCCCAGCTCTCGTACCAGCGATTCCTGAGTTTGTGTTTCGCACTTTTTAGATCTGTCCTGACCAGGGTATTTCATGCGTTTTAAAATCATTGCCGTCGGTACGCGAATGCCCGCCTGGGTTACCGAAGGCTGGAAGGATTACGCCAAACGCTTGCCCCGGGATTTTCAGGTTGAGCTTCTCGAATTACCGTTGGGGCCAAGGGGTAAGAACCAATCGGTAGAGCGCGCAATTACCAAAGAGAGCGAGCAAATATTGGCGGCGATACCCAAAGGAGACAAAGTCATTGCTCTGGAAGTCACTGGCAAACCCTGGAGTACCGAAACGCTGGCTTCCAATCTTGCCAACTGGTCGATGGAGTGCAGTAATTTCTCGCTGTTAATTGGCGGCCCTGATGGCCTGTCTCGGGAATGTCTGCAGCGCGCGGATGCCAAGTGGTCCTTGTCGGCATTGACCTTACCGCACCCTTTGGTGAGAATTGTGTTGATCGAGCAGCTGTATCGCGCATGGTCGATTCTCAACAACCACCCCTATCATAAATAAGACAGTTCATGTCGGAATTGCACCACCTTAAAGATCACCACAAAGAAGCCCGGATCTTTGGTCGGCGTTTGGTGCTCGCAGCACTGGTAATTCTGGCTCTGCTTACAGTGCTGTTGGTGCGCTTTTACAATCTTCAGGTGGTTAATCACGAAGAGTATGTCACTCAGTCAGATCGCAATCGGGTGCAGGTTCAGCCGATTGCGCCGAATCGGGGATTGATCTACGACAGAAGCGGAAACTTATTGGCCGACAATCGCGCCAGTTACACCCTCAACCTGGTTAAAGAGCAAGTAGACGATCTGGAGCAGACGCTAGCAATTCTGGATCAGCTTCTGATTTTTAGGGAAGGCGAACTTGATAAATTCTACAAGCGCCTCAAGCAACGCCGTCGTCCCTTTGAACCGGTTCCTTTACGTCATCGCTTGACGGAAGATGAAATTGCTCGAGTGGCAGTGAATGAGTACCGTCTTCCCGGCGTTAAAGTAGACGCTGAACTGGTGCGTGACTACCCTCTTAGCGAATTGCTGGCCCACACCGTGGGCTACGTAGGTCGTATCAATGATCGTGAGCTCACTGGCTTCGATGAAGAAACTTACCGGCGCTACAGTGGCACCCACACCATCGGCAAAATTGGTCTGGAGAAATATTACGAGCAGGAGCTGCTCGGTGAGGTGGGTTATCAATATGTGGAAACCAATGCTCGAGGGCGAGTCTTAAGGGTGTTGGAGCGCATTGACCCGGTGCCT
>JALUYN010000387.1 GCA_027012915.1 Cellvibrionaceae bacterium | reverse complement strand
TGGGCGTGGGAATCATACCGTCGGCAGAGCGAGTGAACAGGGGGTCATTGAAGACGTCTCTGAGGCGCCCAAGTGTCTTGCTCATGGCCGATTGCGTAATGTACAGGCGCTCGGCAGCCCTGGATACGCTGCGCTCTTCCAGGAGCGCCTCCAGGGCTACCAGAAGATTGAGATCCAAACGACCCAGGTCGCGAAAATCCATGATGTGCTCCAATAGTGTAATGAATTTAATTCATGTTCTCTTGGAAATTATACCATTGGTGGAATTTTGCAAGGGTGCGTAGACTTGTTTCCAACGTTTAGGGGAATTCCTAAACACCTTCTAAAGGTCTCAAGCACTTTCCAGACGAAGGACCACGCTTAAACGAGGAATTACATTATGGCTATTATTCTTTCTATCTACGCATCGGTATTGGCTTTGGCAGTTTTTGAAGATGTACGTGGCACTTATCAGAATTTCTAAGTGCAGATCGATGAAGTTGTTCGTAAGCCTGATTTACAGATTTTATATAGACATTTAAACTCGGGGAAACGCTCTGGACAGAGATTTCCCCCTTGTTGTATTGGTCGCACAGGACTGCTGGTAAGCGTCAATGGACTTTCTGGCTACTCGCCCTGGTAATGTCCACTTTTCCCCATTTCGGATTCGCCGAAAACGCACAGATACAGAGAAAGTCGCTTACTCTCGGACTAGGTGATTTTGGTCCGTTTTTTATAGAGCAGGAAAACCGAGGCCTGTTTAAAGATCTTATTGAAGAGGTCTTCAAGCATCTGCCTCAGTATCAGGTCAGCTATCGATTTGGCCTGTCAAACTTTCGTCTGCGATACGATCTCAATACCGGCGCCATTGATGGCGCGGCAAATATTTTCTCTAAAGACGACATTCAAGGCTGTGTCTCGGAACCGTTTTTTCGTTTTACCGACGTGGCAGTTACGCTCAAGCGCCGTCAGATTAAAATTAATACCCTACAGGATTTGAATCGCTATTCGGTGGTGACCTATCAGGGGATGACTGAATTTTGGCAGCATTTGTTTCAGGGAGGTTTCCAGGCGGTCAGAGGTTATACCGAAGTGCCCAATATGGAGTCTCAATCAAAAATGCTGGCCGCAGGGCGCGGTGATGTTTCGGTGGGTGACATTTATATCTTTCTGTACAGCGTCAATAAGTGGTCAAGCGGCTACCTCTCCGCGGCTAACTTTGATTTTCACCCAATATTCCCCCTTAACTACACACATATGGGCTTCAACGACCCTAAACTCTGTGAAGACTTTAATGCAGCCTTTCAGAAAATTCGACAAAGTGGCGATTATGAGAGGATCTACAGTGAATACCTCAATCAGCTGTACTTTGAAGAGGGTGATATGCGGGTGCTTGAGGCTGAGTAGTGGTGGCGCGACCTAGCCTTCGCCAAACATATTCATCAGATTGACCTTCATTTCCAGCGCGTCGAGCTTGCTGAAGGGGACGAACTGTCCCTGACGGCTGATTTTATTCACTTTAAAAATCCGCTCATTACCCCGCTGGTCCATGCATTGACACTCCAGTTTGATTACCGGGCTGTCCTTGGACAGTTTCATGCACAGTACCCCCATGTCTTTTTTGCCAAAACTGGGCCACTGGTTGGTTTCATCCATCAAACCGAGGCGCATGGCACTTTCGGAAAAGTCGAGGATATAGGTACGAAGAAATTCGCTGCCACCATTAAAGTGAAAGTGTGCCGGGAGGTGAGTGTGGATACGAGTCTCTGAGCGGGGTTCATACTCTTGAATAGTCCCCAGTGACGGATCCAGCTGCACTACGGTGAGCCCGTTATGCGGTCCCGAGTCCATTTTCAAGTTGCGGTGCACGATGGCCTCGCATGAGAGATTGTCTCTGCCCGGTTGCACGGACATCAGCTTCAATGCGGCGCCCTTTTTGAAGGGGCCCATATTGCCCAACGTCGCACGGGAGTCATAATCCAGAGTTTCTTCGATGCCGATATCGCGAGGCACGACCACGTAGAACTTATTGATACGCGAGTAGGACATACTGCCCTGAGGCCCGGAAATCGTCAGACTGGGAATGCCATCAATGACTTCGATGCTGATGTTCTTCTGTTGAAAGATATAGACGTCTTCGACGTAGTAGCCCAGCACCAGGGCTTCCAAAACGGTGTCGTCATCGTATTCGGGGTGAAAACGCAGTCGCGTGCCAATCTTGAAACAGTCCAGGATGCGGCGATAGTTATCCACTCGCGTGCCCAGGGAGCGCACGGGAGAAGCGGTTTCATCTTTCTTTTTGCTGAACAATGCCATGACGCGATCTTCGATGGGTTCTTACTTCGACAATTTTGACCAGTATACTCAGGGCATCGGCCGAAATCACAAAAAACTTAGGACACCTCTGATCTATTGATGGGTCACAACAGAGAACGCAGTTGTTCATAGGGAACGGGGCGGCTGAATAAATACCCCTGAGCTGAATTGCATTGACTGTCGATCAGAAAATCCCGCTGTTCGTTGGTTTCCACACCTTCAGCAATGACACTCAGGTTTAGGTTGTGAGCCATTGCAATAACCGCCAGTACAATGGCTTTATCATTGTCGTCAGTAACAATGTCCTGGACGAAGGACCGGTCGATTTTAACGTGATCCAGCGGCAGGTTTTTCAGGTAGGCCAGAGAGCTATATCCGGTGCCAAAGTCATCTACGGAAATGGTAATGCCCAGTGCCTTGATGTCATTGAGCAGTTGCAGCACCTTGGCGTAGTCGTCCACCAACACGCCTTCAGTAATTTCCAGCTCCAGCAGCGATGCATCCACTTGCCATTTGTCGATGGTGCTCTTGATAAAGCTGAACAGCTCCGGGTCGCGAATTTGTACGGGTGAAAGGTTGAAAGAGATTTTCAATGGCGTGCCATTGTCTTGAAGCTGGCGTGAATAGCTGCAGGTTTTTTCGAATACCCAGCGACCCAGTGCGACAATCAGTTCACTCTGTTCGGCGACCGGAATAAATTCCGCCGGGCTGATCATTCCATGTTCCGGGTGATTCCATCGAATCAGGGCCTCGGCCTTGATGATTCTGCGGTCTTCGAGATCGAGTATCGGTTGCAGGTGCAGTTCGAACTGTTTATCGAGTATGGCGTGGCGCAGCTCAACTTCCATTTGAATGCGGCGGCGTGAGGCCTCCTTCATTTCGTGGGAGTAAAATTGCACCGTGCTTTGACGATTACGCCGGCCATTGTAGGCACTGAGGTCCACGAATTTCATCAGTTCTTCAACGCTCTGTGCGTCTTTGGGGTAGCCCGCAGCACCAATGCTCAGAGTAACGTTGTAGCTATTGGACTGTGCCGAAATAAAGGGCTTTTCCACCAGATTTAGAAGTCGGTTGGTGACCTGCCGGCAGGGCGGTTCGGATTCAATGTCGTTGAGAATAATCGCAAATTCATCGCCGCCAACGCGGGCTATAAAATCGTCTTTCTTTAGCGCGCTTTGCAGCCGCCCCCCCAGTTCCACCAACAACTTGTCGCCTTCCTCGTGGCCGTAAAACTCATTGAGATGGCGAAATTCGTTGATATCGATATACAGCAGAAAGAACGACCGCTGCTGGCTGATGCGCTGTTCCAGCGTTTGCCAAAACGCGTGGCGGTTCGGCAATTGGGTCAGCATGTCTTCCATTGCCAGTTGCTCATTGCGCTGCAACAGGTGCTTGATGTTACTGATATCACTGATAAAGATTACCCAATTTTTGATACCGTGAGGTTCACTTTTTACCGGGTAAATGGCGGTTTTTAGCCACTTCAGTGTATGAGGAGGGTTGATCCAGCATAGCTCACCGCTCCAGCTGGACGAGGTTTCGAATATGCGGTCGTACTCTGGCAGTTGTGAGCGCATCAGTTTGAGAATGATTTCGCTCGGCCGCGGTTGCTTGTGGTAGCTGTTGTCATACTGCTCGAACAACTCGATGACGGCAGAGTTTTCAATTACTGGTTGTCGCTGATGGTCTAGGATAATCACTGCAAAGCCTGCGTTTTCGATCGCGGAACTCAAGGGCGCCAGTGCCTCGGCGGCGTTCTTGGGCTTGCTGAGAATGGATAGCAGGCGGGTGTGCAGGTATTCGTGTTGCTCCATTAACTTGTCATTGGCAATCATTAGTTCGCGCGCCGATTGCAGCGTTCTCTGGCGGTACGCAAATTCCTCAGAGCTGTTACGAATCACCAGTAATTGGTGATCGTTCTGGCGGATGGCAATGGCCTCGAGATTGAGATCGCGGCGGTCGGCCAGTGATTCGGTCCAGAGCCCCGACTTGATCCTTCCTGGCGCGCTGGCGCTCCAAACGGTTTCGGCGTCGATCAAAAAATCTTCGAGGTAGGGAAGGTCGTCGCCAATCTCAAAAGGTTCAGAACTGCTGCAATGGGGCAATAGGTCCTCAATCCAACCGTTGTTACCAGATTTCAGCAAGAAGGTTGTGGGCTTGTCAGCGACGAGTTCTAGAACCGCCAGATCCATACCCAGACTGAGGTCTTCAAACAGAGTACTCATTGGACAGACTCTTGCAGCAGACGCTCTGCCAGTTCACTGAACATGGTCTCGACATTGTCACCGGTTTTGGCGCTGGTGTGATAGCTTAAGTCAAACAGCGATTTGTAATCGTTCAGTTCTTTCTCTCCCCAGTGCCAGTTCTCGGTAAGGTCCGATTTGTTGATGGCTAACACGGTAGGGCAGTCGTGGTTTTGTTGCAGCAGGGTATGGATATCAATGCCCTCGATCAATGACGGAGAGCGGGTTTGATCGACGACGATAATATAGGCGGAGGCGCCACGCAGATATTTCTCCTGAAACATGTGGTAGCGATCATTGCCTTCGATGTCCCAAAGCATGAGTTTGACTTCCTGTCCGTTGATCTCGACGCTCTTTTTGTCGACTTTGACGCCGATGGTGGTGAGGTATTTATCCGAAAATATGCTCTCGACAAATTGCCGTATCAGGCTGGTTTTTCCTACCCCTGATGCTCCGAGCAGACAGATCTTTTTCTGGATCATGGAGTCCCTTCCTCTGGCGACTCTTCGCTTGGCTGTGTATTTGGCTGAATATAGAGAACGTTAAACAGTACTTTTCGTGACGCCTGGCCCACCGCTGATATGTTGATCTGCCCCAGTCCCGAGGTGTACATGTTCTGCTCGGGGATGCCCAGTTCAATCAACGCCTGTTGCGCGCTCAGAGCGCGTTGCTGACTGAGGTTGGCGTTGGCAATTTTGCTGCCGGTATTATCGCTGACGCCGATAATCAGCAATCCGAATTGCAAGCCCAAGCTATCGGCGCTGTGTTTCAGCTGTTTGATCTGCAGTGTCAGTTGTTCCAATATGGCCAGCATCTCTTCATTGAGTTCAGAGCTTCCTTTATCAAAGTCTAGCTGCATTGCGTTGACTTTGCTGCGTGTGCTGTCGAAAAGTTGCCGTTCTTGATCTCTAGGCAACATCGCTTGTCCGGCAGCCTGGACGACAAGTTGCCGCTGGTCGATGTTGGAATCTACTGCGACACCCATTGCCCGAAGATCCCGCCAAAGCTGCTGTTTCTGGTAGGGACTGAGTGCCCCGTTCAAATGCAGGCGTTTATCTTCCCAAAAGTGCTCCAGTTGCGGGTATTGTTTCAGAGCGCGGGCTGCGCGAAGTCGAACCATTGCGGGGTCCAGGGAAATATAGGGGCGCTCAATTATGGTAATGGGTTCGCTCTGGAGCTTTCGTTGCTCCAGCCAGTGGGCTATGGGGAGGGCGTCGGGGTCGCGCAATAAGTGCAATTCAGTGGTGTCGCCGCGCTCTATGCTTGTGATCAGTATGCCGGGATTTTGATCAATGGTGCGCAGAGTTTGTGCCACTGAGTAGCTGTGCCACCAGCGATAGCTGGCATAGCCCGCGATCAACAGCAGGGCGCCAACGAGCACCCATGCCATCCAGGGACTCCGGGATTGAGCTTCCGGTTTTTGCTCCGACATCAGGCACCGACGCAATTCCTGCTCGGTATTTTCGAAGGCTTCGCTATCGCCTTCATATTGCCGCAGCTCTTTATCATAGAGACTGTGGATGCTTTCAAGAGTGACTTGCAAATGGTCAGCGAGAGTCTGAGGCGGGTTACCGCTCACGGCTGCTACGATCATAGCCTGGGGGCCGGTTTTAATAAGAAGACTGAAGTTATCCGTGGTGATGGTGTTCAGATCTTGCTTGAGCTCATCTGTGTCACTGGCGAAGGAGTCGCCGACAAAATCATTGATGGCGCTGAGCATGGATGAAATCAAGTCCGCATCGCCGCGGCTCTGCTGGTCGAGGTCAACGCTTTTGAGCAGCAGGCCCGTTTCGCGATGGATTAACAGCACGTGCTCAACGCGATACACGAAGGTCTGTGAGGCAACGTATTGAGCAAAGCTGACGCTACTCTGCCAGGCTTGAATACGCCACTTCAGGCCTTTTAGCGTGAAACTGTTTTCCAGTAGCTGGTTGGTTTTCTCCATAAAGTCCGTCAGAAAGGCGGACACGGATTTTCTCACCAGGCTGCCCACCAAAGGATAGAGCGAGCTCACCAGCTTGTCGCTGCGGCTGCTGACGGAGGCATCCACAGAGGATTCGACAATGGGCATCAGTACTTTGTCGATGGAGCCATCGCCAGTCTGGCGGTCTTTGATGGCTTCGGTGACAACCTCCGCGACCAGTTCGCGCGCATTGGCGCGAACCGTATCGGTGATCTGCTGATTGCCTTCGCCGAGGAGAATGTTCCTCAGCTGTTCAAGTTGCAGCTCGTCGGCACTTGAATCTGAAGGCTCCGTGGGCGCGTCGCTCATTTCTGCTCATCGTCTTCCAGATTGGTTGCCATAGTGGCCAGCAAATGGGCGAGCGTTTTGCGGTCGGTCTTGGAACTGCTCAGTTCATTGGAGACATTGTCGAGCTTGCTGGTCAAACGCGCCACTTTCTTATCGATAGAATCAGACAGCATCTGTGCTTCGTTGCCCAGCGCCTCGTCCATGGCCTTAAAGTCCTTTTGAGTACTTGAGACCAGAGACTCATGTTCACTGCTTAGAGCATCCAGCTCTGATTTCAATACCGCCTCATTGTCGTCGTGTTGGCGGTCGATATTATTGAGCCGATCGGCTAGCTCATCGAGATGTTGTTGGGTGCTTTGCTGATGTGCATCCAGCTTGTCCGAAAGCTCTTTGTTAAGCGTCTTTAGCCCCTGATTCATTTGCTGTTGCAGCTCTTTTAGCTGTGCCAGTAATTGATTCTGAGCCTCGCCAAAGACGATGTTGCGCAGTTGCTTCAATTCCTGAGCGGGGGTGAGGGCGCTGCTTTCTTTACTATCCGTAGTTTTTTGGCGGGCATTGGACCGATTCCTTGCGTTGCCGACGTGAATAGAAAAATGACTGTTACCACAGTCTAGGCAGAAATTTGGACTTTTTGTAATTAGTGGCGCGCTTTTTAGGGAATAATGTTCTCAGATTCGAGAAAAATTGATTCAGATCGTTTTGAATGGGCGAATGATGGCCGTTCAGGAGAGAGCTGTCCTCTGGGGGGAGTAGCGGGAATAAAAAAGGCAGCCATCGGCTGCCTTTCGTAACGAGTCTGACTTCGTCTAGGGGGCGGGCTTATCCACACTTGGAATCGCCACAGTTCAGACAGGTCATGCAGCCATCCATAAGGATCATGGCTTTGGTGTGACACTTCATGCACAACTGGGCAGACTCTGGGAACTCGCCTTCTTTAACGTTCTCGCCTTTTTTGGCCACGTATTCATCGCGCTTTTCATCGAGAATCTGACGCTGGTGCTCGCTCATTTCCTCAGACTGCAGCAGACCGATGGTTTTCATGTGGGTTTCAATGGCGTAACCCAGTTCGGCTACCAGTGATGGCATAAAGCGGCCGCCGGTTTTGAAGTAACCGCCTTTGGGATCAAACACGTTCTTCATTTCTTCAACCAGGAAGGTCACGTCGCCACCTTTACGGAATACCGCGGAGATTACGCGAGTCAGGGCTACAACCCACTGGAAGTAGTCCATGTTCTTCGAGTTCAGGAAAATCTCGTAGGGACGACGCATTTCGTGGTCGGTGTCCGGATTGAGCACGATATCGTTGATGGTGATATAGAGTGCGTGATCGGACATGGGTGGCTTGATTTTATAGGTAGAACCAACCAACACCTCGGGGCGACCGACGTTCTCGTGCATATGCTCGATTTCCTGAGCTTGCTCGGCCTCAAGTTGTGCGGCTTTGGCGGCTTCTTCCTGTTCGTTTTTCACGGCGTAGCCGGTGATTTTCTTTTCAATTTGTACGGGCATTGTTCTCTCCAAAATTCTCTAATTGCGCAAGGCTGTGTGTAAAGCAGGCAAGCTTAGAGCTTGCCGTAGTAGCCTTCTTTCAGTGCGTCATAGAGGTTTGCGGCGGTGTGGATTTCGCCGTCGTATTCAACTTCTTCGTTACCTTTCAATTCCATCGTTGTGCCATCGTCCAGCTCGAACTTGTAGGTCGTGTTCGCCAGATCTTCCTCGCGTACCAGAACACCCTGGAAGGCCTCCGGGTTAAAGCGGAAGGTGGTACAACCTTTCAAGCCGCTCTCGTGAGCGTAGAGGTAGATGCCTTTAAACGCGTCGTAGTCGATTTGGGTCGGCACGTTAATGGTTTTGGAAATGGATGAATCTACCCATTTCTGCGCAGCGGCCTGAACGTCTACGTGCTGTTTTGGCTCGACGTCATCGGTGGTGGTGAAGTAATCCGGCAGATTGCCGGGCATGGCTTCACCGTCTACCAGATGACGGTAGGCCAGCAGCTCATAGGAATAGACGTCCACTTTCTCTTTGGATTTCTTACCTTCGCGAATCACGTTGCGGGCGTAGTGGTGCGCAAAGCTTGGCTCGATACCGTTACTGGCGTTGTTGGCCAGCGACAGAGAAATAGTGCCAGTTGGTGCGATGGAGGAGTGGTGAGTAAAGCGGCAGCCGTGCTCGACCATTTGCTCGATCAGTTCCGGCTCTTCCTCGCCAACTTTTTGCATATAACGGCTGTACTTGGCGTGCAGAATCTTACCCGCCAGCTTGTCGCCGACCTTAATGCCATCTTTCACCATTTCAGGGCGGTGGCGCAGCATGGTTGGGGTTACTTCAAAGACTTGCTCCATAACAGGTGCCGCGCCTTTTTCTTTGGCGAGCTCCAGACCAGTCTTCCAGCCGGTGATGGCCAGCTCACGGCTCACCTGCTCGGTGAAGGCAATAGAGGCAGAGCTACCGTATGGAATGCCCAGCAGAGTCAGGGTGGAACCCAAGCCCAGGAAGCCCATGCCGTGGCGGCGCTTGTTTTCGATCTCAGCGCGCTGTTCTGGCAGTGCCAGACCGTTGATTTCTACAACGTTGTCGAGCATACGAGTAAACACAGAAACGACTTCGCGGTAGCGCTCCCAGTTAAACTTGGCTTCGGGAGTGAAGGGGTTATCCACAAACAGAGTCAGGTTTACGGAACCTAGCAGACAGCTGCCATAGGGAGGCAGAGGCTGCTCGCCACAAGGGTTGGTGGCGCGGATCTGCTCGCAGAACCAGTTGTTGTTCATCTCGTTGACCTGGTCGATCAGGATAAAGCCTGGCTCGGCGAAGTCGTAGGTGGAGGACATGATGACGTCCCACAGGCGACGAGCGGGGATGGTCTTGTAGATGCGGCAAGCACTCAAACCTTCCTCGTTATTGATGTAACCCTCTGGGTTTGGCACTTCGCGCCAGATTACCTGCTCGGCGTTATTCAGATCGACGTCGCAGCTTTCCAGGTCTTTCTGGGTCATTGGGAATGACAGAGCCCAATCTTCCTCGTTGCGTACAGCATCAATAAACTCATCGGTGATCAGCAGCGACAGGTTGAATTGGCGCAGGCGACCGTCTTCGCGCTTGGCGCGGATAAATTCCAGTACATCCGGGTGGCTGACATCAAAAGTAGCCATCTGGGCACCACGACGTCCGCCGGCGGAGGAGACGGTGAAACACATCTTGTCGAAGATATCCATAAACGACAGCGGACCGGAAGTGTGGGCACCGGCACCTGAAACGTAGGCACCTTTAGGACGCAGCGTGGAGAATTCGTAGCCGATACCGCAACCGGCTTTGAGGGTCAGACCCGCTTCAACGTTCTTCTCCAGAATACCCTTCATGGAATCTGGGATGGTTCCCGAAACCGTGCAGTTGATGGTAGAAGTGGCTGGCTTGTGCTCTTCGGCGCCGGCGTTGGAAATGATTCGGCCGGCAGGAATGGCGCCGTTTTCCAAAGCCCACTGGAATTTTTCAAACCAGATTTTCTGGTTCTTCTTGGTTGTTTCGACCGAGGCTATTGCTTTGGCGACACGGGTGTAGGTGTCTTGCAGGGACTCGTCCACCGGGGTGTTACGCTTGTCCTTAAGGCGATACTTTTTATCCCAGATATCCATGGAGGCATCCTGGAAAGCAATTGTTTTTGTTGTTCTTGCTTCGGGTGCGGCGAGATCCTGACTCATTGTGACTCCCAGTGTCGTGCGGTTGAGTGTGTGTTGCTGTGTCTGTTCGATCTACGTAATCGAATTACGTAAATGCGCTGGTGCGTAGTGTGGGAGAAATAATAATACCTATATGTAGTGTTTTGCTAGATCTTGACACACCATATATGGCGTTTTTTTTGACTTTTTTTCAATAAATTGGGGTTGACAGGTAGCGCCATAAGTAATCAAAAAAATGGCCTGCCTATTATTAAAGGGCTGCGGTGATAGTGGAGACTCGCATTGATTGTGTGAATAAATATTCGATGAATATTAGGTTCTATGAATGATCAGCTCCAAGCAAATCCACGGCGCCGGCCTTAAACACAAGACGGATCGATTGGTCTTCGACAATACTCAGACGCTGCAGAGAGAACTCAGTGATATGGGCCTGAATGGTTTGGTCGCCCAGCTGACAATGAATCAGTGCTCCATAGTCGTCCCTTTCTATCTGAACCACCCTGGCACTGAGGTCATTGGCGAAGCTGCTGTTGTGCTGGGCATCGAGACTTAAACCTACATCGTCCGCGGATATGGCCAGGCGCAGTAGCGTGTCGTTCGGATAGGGGCATTGCCCGGTCGCAACCAGTGTCTGATCGCCAATCTGAAAGCGCAGCAACTGATGTCGTTGGTCCAGCCCCAAATAGCGCGCAGACAACAATACATCGTGATGGCGATTTCCCTGATAGCGACGCAACCCTTCCTGTACTGGGTGTTGCTGCACCTGGCCGGCGTCATCCAGTTCCCAAACCGCATCGCAGAGGCTTGCTATGTCTCTTATTTGGTGGGACACCATGAGCGCCTGTGCTGATAGCTGTTGCAGTGCGTCGATCAGCACGGGAAACAGTGCCCGTTTGCCGGTTTCGTCCAGCGCAGTAAAGGGTTCGTCGAGTAACAGTAGTTGAGGTGCCCGAAGCAACCCGAGCAACAGGGCGACTCGCTGTTTCTGGCCACCACTGAGTTGGTGAGGCTTATTGCTGAGCAAGGATGCCACGCCCAAGTCGGTTACCAATTGCTGGGTGTCGAGGGGGCAATCGGGGTGACGGGTTTTATCAATGTGCTGCTGAACCGTCCAATGGGGAATCAGCTGTGTGTGCTGCTGTACCAGTGTCATGGGTTTCTGGTGTGTCTTTAAACCCTGGATGGCGCGGCCGTTCAGCTCTACCTGCCCGCAATGGGAGTGCAAGCCACAGAGGCT
>JALUYN010000386.1 GCA_027012915.1 Cellvibrionaceae bacterium | reverse complement strand
CCATGCAGTTAATGGGCTTCATTTAACCCAATAAAGGAGGAAATCACCGGCATAAAACGTAGTATCCGGATGCGTTAAGACTAAACGATACTGTATCCCACTGGAGACCAGTGCTGTTGGTAATAACCGTTCCGGGCTTTGAGGGAGTGGTGTCCCATGACGTTCGGCAACCCTGGTTGCCTCTCCATTAGTTGCAGCTAATGGACAGTCATAAACACTGACCAAATGCGATTACACCGTTTGTTTTTGCAGTGATGCTAACCGTTCTGAACAGTGAGTTGTCCGTTTTTGCTTTGCCTTTCACCGTTTTGAACAGTTGCTTGTCCGTTACCAGAATCTCAGTCTCCGTTCAGAACGGTTGTCTGTCTGTTTTAACGGTTAGTTTGAACGACAGGTCATCACTAAGAAAACGTATCAAGCCCGGCCTTAGCACTAACGGACCCTCAAGCGAAAAAAATCACCGTTCCCAAACGATCTACGGGTTAATTTACTTTTCCATCTGAAAGGTTGATTGCCGATTCGGTTTAAAGCCTCAGTCAATAATTCTCGCCAGTATTGGTAACAGCGAGGACATTGTCGTGAGGGATCTGAATTATCAGCTCAAAAATCTTTGCGAACATAATAAAGACGGCAGCCATAATACCCAGGGCAACCGCCATCAACTGTTACAGACGATGGCCAATCATCTGTTTGAGTTGGGGTACCGGCGTATGAATGCCAATTCCCTCAAGCCCAAGCATGTCGATGCGCTTATTGCGCGTTATCTCAATGAAGGTTTGGCCGAAGGCACGATCAAGAATCGCCTATCAGCATTACGTTGGTGGGCTGAGAAAGTCGGCAAGCCTAATATCATCGCCAAAGACAATGCCCACTATGGTGTCGAATCCCGTGTGTTTGTCACTAATGTGTCCAAGGCTCGTGATCTGGATCGAGAACTGCTTAATAAGATTACCTGCGATCATGTGCGCATGAGTCTAGAGCTGCAAAAAGCTTTTGGACTGCGCCGTGAAGAGGCTATCAAATTCATTCCCGAATACGCCGACCAAGGCAATCATATCCGCTTGAAAGCAACCTGGTGCAAAGGTGGCCGAGAACGAACTATCCCGATACGCAACGAAGAGCAGCGCGAAGTCTTAAACCGTGCGCGACTGTTGGCGGGTCGCGGCTCGTTGATTCCCAGCCATTTAATGTACGTCGATCAGATGCGTATTTATGAAGCTGAAACCAATAAAGTGGGTTTGCACAAAATGCACGGTCTGCGTCATCGCTATGCCCAAGAGCGGTATCACGAACTCACGGGTTGGTTGGCCCCGGCTTGTGGCGGCCCGACAAGAGATGAATTATCTGAGGATAACAAGCTGGATGATGCGGTGGCTCGCGTAGCCATCACCCAAGAATTGGGGCATGGCCGCGAACAGGTAACGGCGGTTTATTTAGGAAGGTAGCCTTGAAACGATAAGTGTGCTGATCGGGCTTCGCCCTGGCCGCATGGCCTTCCCACCCTCGCCGGGAGCAGGGGTTGCAGAGCGACTGCAACCCCGCTGGAAAGGGTGAAGGTGATACTGGCGTCAAGGACTACTCGGCTAACGCCTGTGTTCCTCCCTGACGCTGAATTCTCAACAGTGAAAACCCTGTGGCTATTGCAGTCTCAATAGTACCCGGCAGAGTTTCTGCCAAAACCAGGGTATAGCCACCCACCTCGGTGATTGGTTGTACCACCCCTACGGGAGAGAATATGTCCCGTGGGGTCATCTTTCTCTTCTTTACTCACTGTTAGGAGAAAGATGATGGAATACTTGGAAATGCGCGGAGAAGTAAAGCTGAAAGACGATGCCGATTTGCCAGTCGTGAGCCAGGTTTTAAGCAAGCTAGTTGAAACCGAGTTTGTCGATGCTGGTTATATCGATATTCGTCGTAAAGATCCGATACTTAGTATTCATGCTGAGGGAACGATCTCAGAAAGTTACAGCCTACGAGCGCAGTTGAAAAAGCTGCAAAATCAGTTGTCAGAGGGATCAATGATTGGAGTAAC
>JALUYN010000385.1 GCA_027012915.1 Cellvibrionaceae bacterium | reverse complement strand
TTTAGAGGCTACATCCAGACCATTGGTGAGTGATGCAAGATGACTTACAACCTCTGGCATTGGGTTGGCCTTCATGGCGTAGTGAATGCTAATCGCATCAGGAAGTGCGTTACGTAGTTGATGGAAGTTTTCGGTCATCAACTGCTTGTCATAGACGTAAAATGGCGTACTACCAACTTCCTTGGCCAGCTGGGTAATCGGTTTTCCGGCGACGTGCAGGCAGTTATCGATGACCGGGAACTGGCTCATGGGTGCGTGTACAGGCTTGGTTTTTTTGCTGGTCTCCGTCGCCACGGTGTTACTCCTGGAAATAGTGTTGGTGCTGTGTGGTCAGTTGTTTGCGATCGATCTTGCCATTTTGATTGTGTGGCAGAGCCTCTTGCAGAACCACTGCTTTAGGAATCATAAAGTTTGGCAGGCTGGCGGCACAGTGGTTGACTACGTCTTTTTCTGTCAGTGGGGACCGAGCTGAAATCACCAGCAGTATGGCCTGGCCCAGATCCGGGTGTTGAATGCCCAGTGCGGCGACTTCGTCCACGGCGTTGAGGTTGTACACGACTTCCTCCACTTCGGTCGGACTTACCCGGTAGCCGGATGTTTTGATCATCTCGTCTTTGCGGCTGATAAAGTAGAGGTAACCTTCGTGGTCCATTTTTACCTGATCGCCAGACCATACTGCCATTTCGGTGATAGGCAGTGCCGGGTTCTGTCCAGGCGCGGGTTTGAAGCGTTCGGCGGTTTTGCCTGGATCATTCCAATAGCCAAGAGATACCAGAGATCCGCGATGCACCAGCTCGCCCGGCTCGCCCGGTGCGCACTCGCTACCATCGTCGCGAACCACCATGACTTCAGCATTGGGAATCGCTTTGCCCATGGATTCAGGGCGTACATTCACCTGATCCGGTGGCAGATAGGTTGAGCGGAATGCCTCGGTTAAACCGTACATCAAGTAGATGTCGGTATTGGGTAGCAACTCTTGCAGTTGCGAGGTCGCTGCCTTTGGCATGGCCCCGCCTGAGTTGGTGATGTAGCGTAGAGACTGCCGGGCTTTTTCCGGCCATTCCAGCTGTACCAGCTGATTCCAGATAGGCGGGACGCCGGCCAGGCCGGTTATCTCATAACGAACAATGGCTTTGAGGATATCGCGAGGAAGCAGGTAATCCATTAATGCCACAGAAGCTCCCACGTGAAATGCTGTGGTCAGTTGGCTCAGTCCATAGTCAAAACTCAGAGGGAGTACCGCGAGCAGGCGATCTTCTGCTGTATTGTTAAGATATGAAGCGACACTTTTAGCGCCGGTCACCATATTTTGGTGTGATAAGACCACCCCTTTAGGGTTGCCTGTGCTACCTGAGGTGTAAAGGATGGCTGCTATATCGGCATCGATACGGGGATGTTTTTGTTTCGGTTCAGAGCTGGTGAAATCGGACCAGCCAAGCAGCGTGATATCCCTTGGTAGTTCAATCTCCGGTTTTTCCGGTTCGACTACCACGACGCAGTTGAGGTCGTGGCAGCTCTCGAGCTCGTCAGACAGTTGTTTCAAACGCTGGGTAGAGGTAATCAGTACCCTGACGTTGCAGTCTTTGAGAATATAGCTGACCTGTTTGGCTTTCAGCAGGGGATTGACTGGCACGAATACGCCGCCGGCATAGGAGCTACCGAACAAGCTGTAGACCGTTTCAGGCTGTTTCGGAAGATAGAATGCGACCCTCTCACCAACCAAAAGGCCCTGAGCCATCAAGCCGTTGGCAACGTTGCCGACTTCCCGATGCAGTTCACCATAGCTGAGAGTCTGTTTCTTGTGGAACAGCGCAGGAGCTTCAGGTTGACGAGTGGCTTGATGGTCGATCAGCTGATGGATCAGTTCTGACATTGGGCGAAAATTCCTTTTAATCAATTGCCTTGATTGGGAGCAGTTTAAACTGTATTTGTGACAACCGGTAGAAGCTTGTTCTAGTGGGGTGTATCAGTAGTGCTGCATTGAGTAATTCGATTCTGTGGCTATAGCGTAGAGCGCCTGTCACGTTCAAACAG